>CAZITQ010000090.1:3363-33509 GCA_964542165.1 uncultured Rickettsiales bacterium | reverse complement strand
GGCGTCCGTCGTGTTGGTTTGGTCGCCTACGCTCCCCCCCCCCCGTCTTTCGTGCCGTTGGCGGCAGCCGTTTTTCGGGGAGCCCCAAGACCCTGCGGGAGTGCAGTACTCCCTGGCTGGTAGAAGAAGACGTTCGGCGGAATTCCTCTCTGCGATCCGCCACCAGGTAGCAGGGCCGGGGGGCCAGGGGGAGGCGCCGCCAAGGGCTCGCAGAGGGGGGGCTAAGGGCCGTAGGCGACGAGCCGTCCTGGACGGACGGCGAGGAGACGGGACGGTGGCGCGAAGTCCTGGATGGACGAGAGCGACACCACTCGGCCCTGAGTCCCCCCTCAAGAGACCCAGGCGTCTCCCCCTGGCCCCCCGGCTCTGCGGCGCGTACTGCGATCAGGCATGTCCGAAAAGGGGGCTTTATGAGCGGGGGGAGCTAGGGCTGGTCGAGGCCGTAGCCGTAGTCGTAGGCGGGGTTCCAGTCTCCGCCGTCGGGGTCGGTCTGGATCCACTCGTCGTCGTCGGTGCACTCGTCGCGGGCGATGTCGTAGTCGTCGGTGCCGCCCAGGTCGAGGAACATGCCCAGGGAGACCACGTCCCAGAGGTAGCCGTCGCGGTTGCCGTCGGCGGTGTAGGTGCGGCCGATGGCGCGGTTGCCGGAGCCGGGGACGTGGTACGCGTCGTCGCCTCCCTCGTTGAGGAAGACGCCCAGGGCGGGGATGCGGCTGACGCCCAGGGTGAAGTCTCCGGCGTTGTCCAGGGTGTAGGTGTCGGCCCCGTCCCCCAGGTCCAGGTGGTAGGCCACCGAGGCGTCATAGCCCTCGGCGATGCACTCGTCGTCGCCGTTGTTGCGGTAGGTGTCGTCGCCGGAGAGGTCCAGGTACACAGCGGCGGCCCAGTGGGTGGCCGATCCCATGGAGTACTTGTGGGTGGTCAGGTGGTCGTCGTCGCCGGCCCGGTCCACGAACAGGCCGGTGCCGAAGGCGTAGCCGAACCCCTGGCACATCACGGCGCACTGGTAGTCGTCGTTCCCCGCGTGATCGAACAGGGCCCCGAGCCCGCCGGAGAACACCGGGTCGCCGGGGGTGAAGAACCCGTCGCGGACGCCGTAGCCGAATCCCTGGGAACCCGACCAGTTGGTGCCCTCGCCGGCCCAGTCCCAGACGATGGGATCCTCGATGGCCAGGTAGCTGTCGTCGCCGGCCTCGTCCACCAGCCAGCCGATGCCCATCGGGCCGCCGTACCCCTGGCTCATCTGCAGGGTCTCGTAGGCGTCCACCCCGTCCCCCAGGTCCGCCAGCAGTCCGTAGCCGAACTGGGCGTGACCCTGGCATTCGTAGTAGCCCCGGTACTCGTCGTCGCCACCGTGATCCACCAGCACCCCCACGCCGAACACACCGGCGCCCTGGGCCATGGCCGCCGAGGTGTAGGAGTCCGAGCCCCCGGCGTCGTCGAGGATGGCGATGCCGAACAGGCCCGCACCCTGCATCCGGCCTGCGTGGGTCGGGACGTACCCGGCGGAGATGTCCCAGTTCATCGAGATGCCGTAGGTGTCGTCGCCGGACAGGTCCAGCACCACCGCGACGGGCTGGTAGATGCTGCGGTTGACGGCCACCTGGTCGAGGTAGGTGTCGTCGCCGGCCGCGTCCACCAGCAGGAAATAGTCCCGGCTCTCGCGCTCGTCCGCCTCGTCCTCGAAGTCGATGTCAATCCGCCCCAGCGGACCGTCGAGCTTCACCCGCGCCCCGTCCACCGGGGGATCATCGGCCAGGGCCAGTCGCAGGGACTCCACGGCCCGGGCGGCGAGCTGGCCGGCCATGGACATCGTCTCCAGATCGATGGCGGGGAAGGCGTCGGTACCGTAGGCGTGGCTGTAGGTGGAGTAGTCCGTCGTGCCCTCGAAGAACTCCGAATGGAGTGCGGCCCAGTCGTCCATCGACAGGAGCCCGCGGTCCAGGAGGGCCTCGTCCCGGAGCTCGGCGGCGCGGACCAGACCCTGGATCGCCAGGGCCAGGTCGATCTGGGTCTCGAGGGGGAAGTCGTCCACGTCGTCGGCGACGTCGGCCTCGATGGCCCCCCAGTCGTCCTCGGGGGGCTCGGGGCAGCCATCCACGGGGGCGTGTTCGTAGTAGGCCCGCAGGGCGTCGAGCAGCGGCTCGTCGGAGTCGAGCAGCTCGAACCGTTCGTCGTAGCGTCGCACCCGGTAGACGTCCCGGTCGTTGTAGGTGTGCTGGGCCGCGAGCAGCTCGGGCACGACGCGCTCCGGATCGGCCTCGGCGAGGGCGGCCGCGACGTCCTCGGCCACCATGTGGGCGAAGACCGGCGCGGTCTGGCCGTCGTGCCGCAGCGTGTCCGTCCAGTGGAGGCGGGTGGGGATCTCGTCGAAGGTGGCACCGGCGTCGGGGTAGTTCAGGTCCGACGTCTCCAGGCCCAGGCTGTCCAGGGCGTCGAAGAACTCCGGGGGGAGTTCCCAGTCGGCCTGGAGGTCGCGCTCGCCCTCGTCGTCCAGGTCCTGACCGGCGGCGGGGGGGCCGTCGTCGTCGTCACCCGCGGAGTCGTCGTCATCGGGATCGGTGGGGCAGCCCAAGAGCAAGAGCAAGATCGGTAGAAGCGAGAGGGGTGTGGACCGCACGGAGTCACCTCCGACGGACATGCTACCGCGTCACGGTGGGGAGGGGGCGGGGACTCAGCTGCGGCGGCGCAGGGCGAACCACAGGCCCAGGAAGCCCGCGAGGGACGCGGCGGCTGCCGTGGGTGCAGCGCCGGGGGCCACGGAGCAGCCGGTCCGCGGCGGGCCGTCGCACCAGACCTCGGTCCACACGGTCGCCCCCGTGGTCTGGCAGACGTACTCGAACTCCGTGCCCTCGTACAGGTCGTCGCACAGGGTCTCGTTGTCCCGGCCCGAGCCGCACTCCTCGCAGGTGGTGCCCGACTGCTCCTTCTTGGCCACGGTGCAGTCCTCGACGTAGCCGGGTCCCGGGGCGATGTCGGCCATGGCGGTCCCGCACCAGATGAGCGTCAGGGCGGCGGGGAGCAGGAGTCGGATCCAGATACGCATGATGTCCTCCAGGGTCTCCACATGGGACAAGCAAACAGCGGACCAGGTTCCCGGGGTGGGGTGGACCCGGCGCCTCAGGGCCCGCAGACCGGGTTGTCGCCGCCCGGGCTGCCCAGGTCCCCCAGGCCGTAGGGGTCCACCCCCTCGCACCAGGCCGCGGGATCGTCGTTGAGCAGCGGGTCGTGTGCGTCCGGGTCCAGGGACATGGACGCGCCCACGGGCTGGGGCCAGCCGAAGGCCACGTCGTATTCCACCGCGTCCAGTTCCACGCCACCGTGCTCGACCACGACCTCGTCGTCCCCGTTGGCCAGGAAGAAGTTCGTGTACACGGCCTGGACCGGCGCGCCGCCGTTGACCGCCGGATCGCCGTTGAGCCCCAGCACCAGGTACTCGCCTGCGGGCAGCCACAGGTCGCCGGTCACCTCGAACACGTCGGCGCCCAGATCGGAGAGGCGCAGGCCGACCAGGTTGAGCTCGACTCCGGTGGCATTGAACAGCTCGATCCACTCGCCGTCGGCATCATCCACCGCGTCGGGATTCTGCATGACCTCGGTGATCAGGAGGTCGCCCGCCGCCAGGACCCCCTCGTCGTACAGTCCGTCGCAGTCGTTGTCCCGGCCGTCGAGGACCTCGGCCAGACCGGGGGAAACATCCGCATCGCCGTCGTCGCAATCCCCGTCACAGGGGGACCAGCCGTCCCCGTCGCCGTCGTCGAGGTTCAGGTCGGGATCGCCGTCGTCACAATCGACGCAGTCCTCCCAGCCGTCGCCGTCCGCGTCCATCGAATCAGGGGTGCCGGGATCGCAGTCGTTGTCGATGCCATCGCAGGGGACCTCGGTCCCCCCGGGGAACGCGCCGGGATCCAGGTCGTCGCAGTCGCCACAGACCGGCGCCCCATCCCCGTCCTCGTCGGGGGCGTCCTCGGTGCCGGGATCGCAGTCGTTGTCCTGGCCGTCGCAGAGGACCTCCTCGGCTCCGGGGTAGGAGGCGGCGTCCCCGTCGTCACAGTCGCCCAGGCAGGGGCTGTACCCGTCGCCGTCCAGGTCCAGGGTCACGTACTCGTCCACCAACGCGTTGCAGTCGTTGTCCGCGCCGTCGCACAGCTCGGGGGCGCCGGGGAAGACCGTCGGGTCCCCGTCGTCGCAGTCGCCGTCGCAGATCGTGAGTCCGTCCCCGTCCCCGTCCCCTTGCTCGTCGGTGGCCGGATCGCAGTCGTCGTCGATCCCGTTGCAGATCTCCCCCACCCCGGGCAGGACCGCCGGGTCGGTGTCGTCGCAGTCGCCACCGCAGACAGAGGTCCCGTCCCCGTCCCCGTCCACCTCCTCGTCCGTGGCCGGATCGCAGTCGTCGTCGATCCCGTTGCACGGCTGCGTGCCGCCGGGGTGCACGTCCGCATCGCCGTCGTCGCAGTCGTCGCAGACCGTGATCCCGTCCCCGTCCGCGTCCGGGCCGTCGAGGGTGCCGGGGTCGCAGTCGTTGTCCACGCCGTCGCAGGGCAGCTCGAGGGCGCCCGGCAAGATCGCGGGATCGGAGTCGTCGCAGTCCTCGCAGACGGTCGATCCGTCCCCGTCCGTGTCCGGCGCGTCCTCGGTGGCCGGCTCACAGTCGTTGTCCACGCCGTCGCAGGGCGTCTCCGGGGCCCCCGGGTAGACCAGGGGATCGCCATCGTCGCAGTCGTCGCACGAGGAGACGCCGTCGTTGTCCCCGTCCAGGGCGTCTGGGGTGCCGGGCTCGCAGTCGTTGTCCAGCCCGTCGCAGGGAATCTCCGGGGTGCCGGGGTGGACCGCGGGGTCGCCGTCGTCACAGTCGTCACAGAGGCCGACCCCATCGCCGTCCGCGTCCGGAGCGTCCGGGGTCGCCGGATCGCAGTCGTTGTCGACGCCGTCGCAGGGCAGCTCGATGGCGTCCGGGGAGACCTCGGGATCGCTGTCGTCGCAATCGTCGCAGAGGCCGACGCCGTCTCCGTCCGCGTCCGGGGCGTCCAGGGTGACCGGGTCACAGTCGTTGTCCGCGCCGTCGCAGGGGACCTCCGCGGTGCCGGGGTGGACCGCAGGATCGCTGTCGTCGCAGTCGTCGCAGAGGCTGGACCCATCGCCGTCGCCGTCGGGCGCGTCCTCGGTGGTGGGTTCGCAGTCGTTGTCGATCCCGTCGCAGGTGGCCTCGGCGGCATCCGGGTGCACGTCCGCGTCCCCGTCGTCGCAGTCGCCATCGCAGGTGGACCAGCCGTCCCCGTCGCCGTCGTCCAGGTTCAGGTCGGGATCGGCGTCGTCGCAGTCCACGTCCTCGCCCCAGCCGTCTCCGTCGGCGTCCGCGGGACCGGCGGTGTCGTCGTCCCCCGAGTCGTCGTCTCCGGTCGTGGTGTCGTCGTCGCCGACGGTGGTGTCGTCATCGCCCGTGATGTCGTCGTCGTCGTCGGGGCAGCCGCCGAACAGCAGCGAAGCACCCACCAGCGACAGGAGAAGGAATCGTGTCACATCGTCTCCCATGGGAAGGGGCTCGAACCGGGTGCCCGCCCACTACCCGTTGGCTACCAGAAAGGCGAAGACCTCGTCCCCTTCGCCCGAGGCCAGGAGCAGCCCCCGCCCGCCGCCCTCCGCCCGGGCCAGCCGGCGGACCATCAAGGCGATGGCCATGGGTGTTCCAGCGGCGAACATCGTGCCGAAGCGCTCCGCCTCGATCCGGGGTGCGACGGGCGCGTCGAGCCCGCCGGCCAGTGCCGACAGACGCTCGTGCCGTGGACCCGGTGCCGGCGCGAGGCCGATCTCGGTCAGCGCGCCGAGCGGGCTGTCCGCCGCCTCCAGCCAGTCGGTGAGGGTGGCAGACGACGGCGCGCCGAGGCGACCCGCGGCCAGCAGCCGACCCGGGGCAGCGTGCCCACGGGCGATCGCGGCGTCCACGGATTCCAGTACGACCATCGCCGCGCCCTCGGCAGCGAAGGGCAGCGGGACATCGCCGTCCCGGTAGAGGGCGGCGATCTGCATCGGGATCAGCCGCTCGACCCCACCCCCGACGGCGGTCGGTGTCCTTCCGGCCAGGATGGCGGACCGGGCGCAGAGCAGCGCCTCGGCGCCGGCGCCAACCCCGCTCACGAAGGTCGCGTTGACCCCCCGCAGCGCGTAACCGACGGCGCTCCAGCCCGCCGGCGCGTTGTCCACCGTGCCCTTGAACGCCAGCGGGCTCGCCCCCCGGAGCCCGACGGCCGGATCGACGGAGAACTGGTCGAACTGGGCGTTGGCCTCCTGGCAACCGTAGGCGGTGCCGTATACGACGCCGCTGCCCTCCAGATCGGGAGCCGGGGCGCCCAGGCCCGCCTCGTCCAGGGCGTGACCGGCGGCGATGAACGCGTAGCGGCTGAAGGTGTCCATCTGGCCGAAGCGCTCGTAGCGCTGGGCGAAGGGGTGGTTGCGGATCAGCCCGATGCGTCCCATCGGGACCGACAGACCCTCCCCCACCTCCTCGTCCGGGGGGGCAGGGGGCTCGCCCAGCAGCACGTCGAACACGTCCGGACCCTCACCCAGGTGAGTCAGGACTCCGGTTCCGCTGATCGCGATCTCCACGTCGGCCCCTCGCGCGGCTGGGTTTCGGTCAGGCGGAAGACTACCGCCAACGCGGGGTAGGGGCTACCCCTCGTACGCGCGCAGGAGCAGGGCGGTGTTGTTGCCCGCCATGGCGGCGTTGGTGCTCATGACTCGCCGCATACCCCGGGTGGAGCGGGATTGGCCGAACACGAAGTCCCAGCCCTCGACCTCGGGCTCCTCGCCGCTGTTGATGGTGGGCGGCAAGACCTGGTGCTCCATGGCCAGCACGCTGACGCCGGCGTCCACGGCACCCGCGGCGCCCAGCGTATGGCCGAAGATGGACTTGAGCGAGCTCATGGGGGGCATCGGTCGGTCCCCCGGGATCACCCGCCGCAACGCCTTGCACTCCATGGCGTCGTTGTACGGGGTGCCCGTGCCGTGGGCATTGACATAGTCGATCTCGCCCGGATCCACGCCCGCGTCGTCCAGGGCCTGGCGGATGGCGCGCTCCAGGCCACGCCCCTCCCGATCCGGCGCGGTCATGTGGACGCCGTCAGCGGCGAAGCCGCCCCCCTCCAGGATCGCCATCGGCGTCGCGCCACGCCGCAGTGCGGCCTCCTCGGTCTCCAGCAGCAGCAGTGCCGCCGCCTCGCCGAGGATGGTCCCGTCGCGCCGCCTGTCGAAGGGCCGACAGAGGGTCTTGCTCGCCGCGCCGATGCAGTAGAAGCCGGTAAAGATGAAGGGGCTGAAGGCCTCGAATCCGCCCGCAACGGCCCGGTCGGCGACCCCGGACCGCAGCAGGTCCGCCGCCTGGAGCAGGGCCATGGCGCTGCTGACACAGACCATCCCCACGGTGGAGCGTGGGCCGCGCGCGCCGAGCATCTCCGCCAGCCGCTCGGCACCGTAACCGGGGCGGTAGGCCCGGATGGCGTCACGGTCGGCCTCGGTGAGCGCGCCACCCCCGCGCCGCATCCGGCGGTGCACGTCGGCCACACCGTCGATGGCCCCCTGGGAGGTCCCCAGGACCACGGCGGTCCTCGCCGCGGCGTCCCGTTCCCCCTCGAAGACGGGCTGCAGGGCGGCCTCGATGGGCTGCGCCGCATGCAACAGCAGGCGAATGGCCCGGTCGTCCCCCTCGCGTCGTGGGGGCGGGAGGTCCAGGAGTTCGGCTCCCGTGGGATGGGTGAACACGCTGGCGTCGAAGGTGCGGACCGGACCGATGCAGGTGCGGCCCTCGCTCACCGCGGACCAGGCAGCGTCGGCGTCGGACCCGGCGGCCGTGACCAGTCCCAGGGCGGTGACGACGACGCGCGTCCGGCTCACTCGCCGTCTCCGCTCCAGCGGCGGAGGGCGAGCGCCGCATGATTGCCCTCGGGGCTGAAGGCGGAGACGCCCACGCCCGAGATGCTCGCGGCCCGGGTCTCGGAGCGGGGTTGAACGGGACCGCAGTCCGGGTCGGGATCGTCCAGATCCAGGGTGGGTGGCACCCGCCCGTCGCGCATCGCGAGCAGGGCGGCGGCCATCGCCAGGGGCGCCGCGGCCGAGCCCGTGAACCCGGTGTTCGCCGTGGGGGCGAGCCAGATCATCTCGCAAGCGCGCTCGGCGCCCAGTCGATCGACCCAGGCGCGGCCCTCCAGGCGGTCGAGCTCCGGGTGGCCGGCGCCGGTCAGGGCCAGAGCGTCCAGCTCGAGCCCCTCGGGCAGCGCGGCGGTCAGGGTCTCGGCCCGGGCGGCGCCGGGGTCCGCCCCAGGAGGCAGGAACCGCGTCGCGCCGCCGACCACCTCTGCCAGGATGGTCGCGCCCCGCTCCAGGGCCACGTCCAGGCGTTCGAGCAGGAAGGCCGCGGCACCCTCGGCCGGCAGGAATCCTTGCCGCGCCCTGTCGTAGGGGCGGGTACCGGCGGCCGCCGTCGGCGCCGAGTACCCCCGCCGACGGAGGAAGCCCAGGTACATCTCGCCGAAGGGGTGCCAGGCACCCACGGCCAGCATGCCCTCGGCCACGCCTGCCTGGATCTCACGCCGGGCCTCGACCACCGCCTGCAGGCCGCTGGCCCAGGATCCCAGGTAGGTCGAGACCGGTCCCTGGAAGCGGCCTCGGATGGAGACGTGGCTGCCCGCCATGTTCGGCAGGGTCCTCAGGAAGTCGAAGGCCGACAGGGGCTTCATGGCGTCCGCCAGCCGGTCGTCGTTGAACCGCCAGCCGTCCGCCGCGTCCGCGTCCCGCTGCACCAGGGTGATGGCCCCCCGGGCCTGCTTGCGGTGGTCCGGGTAGGCGATCTCGGTGCCCACGTAGCAGCCGTATCGCTGGCCCGGGGCCGCGGCCAGGTCCGACCGCTGCAGGCAGTCCCCGGTGGCCACCACGGCCATCAGGGTCGAGCCGTGCATGGTCGCGTTGCGGAGCTCCCGGGGATCGAAGAACTGCCGGGCCACGGCCATGGGCACCGGGACCCGGCCTCCGGCGGCCGGGGGGATCGACGCGAGGGGACCCTCTCGGAAGGTCTCCACGGCCGAGCGGCCCTCGAGCAGGGCGCTCCAGTGGGCGTCGACGCCCAGCCCCAGCGGGCTGGCGATGCCGAGCCCGGTGATGACAACACGAGGGGCCATGGCGACGTCCCGTCGTGGTGGAATCAGTCGGACTTGGCCTCGACGAAGTCGGCCAGCGCGTTGACCGTGAACAGGGCCAGCACGCCGTCTCGCAGCTTGGTCGGCTCGTAGGGATCCAGGCCGTCCAGGTTGCCCTTGTCGATGGGGATGTGGAACTCGCTCTTGAGCTGGTCGAGCACGTTCTCGATCTGGTCCCGGGTGCTGTCCTCGGTCACGCCGCCCATCAGGTCGCCCAGCTGGTCGGTGGGGAAGGGGAATCCGAAGCTCTCCTCCATGCGGAAGGAGATCTCCAGGAAGTCGATGGACTCCAGGCCCAGGTCGTTGAACAGGTTGGCTTCGGGGACGACCTCGCTCTCGTCCACACCGCGGGTCTCGACGATGATCGTGCGCAGGGTCTCCAGGATCTCTTCCCGGCTCGGCATTTCAGCTCTCCTATGGTCGGTTCGTCTCGTTTCGGGTCGCGGTCGACGCGCGCGGCGTGTCACCGTGACCGCGCGGGAATCTCACAATCGGCCGCGAAAATCAAGCGTGAACAGCCGCTCGATCCGGCGCCGTGAGCACCAGCGTGGTGTTCTGACCGCCGAATCCAAAGGCGTTGCTCATCACCGCGGTCAACGGAACGTCCCGGGGATTCAGGGGCACGTAATCCAGGTCACAGACCGGATCGGGTTCCCTGAGGTTCTGGGTCGCGTGTACCCGCTGGGCTTGCAGCGACTGGACACAGACCACCGCCTCCACGGCGCCCGCCGCGTGGATGGAGTGCCCGATCATCGACTTGCTGGACGAGATCGGGGTCCGGGGCGCCGTGTCTCCGAGGACCTCCTTGAGGGCCCGGGTCTCCGCGGCGTCGTTCATCGACGTGGAGGTGCCGTGGGCGTTGACGTAGTCGATGTCCTCCGGCGCGATGCCCGCGTCCTCCAGCGCCCGCTGCATGGACAGGATCATGCCGCTGCCCTCGGGCTCCGGGTCCGTGAGCCGGTAGGCGTCCCCGGACAGGCCCACCCCCGCCAGTTCGGCCAGCACGCGTGCTCCGCGCGCGCGCGCCGAGCGCACGGATTCCAGGATCAGTACGCCCGCGCCCTCCCCGAGAACGAAACCGTCGCGGGTGGCGTCGAAGGGGCGGCTGGCCTCCGTCGGCTGGTCGTTTCGCGTGCTCAGGGCGCTGAGCTTGGAGAAGCCGGAGACGATCTGCCGGGTCACCAGACAGTCGACCCCGCCGGCGAGCACCAGATCCGCCTCCCCCAGCCGGATGGTGCGGGCCGCGTTGCCGATGGCCTGGGCGCCGCCGGCGCAGGCGGTCGAGAGGTAGGTGACCTCGCGAGCGTCGGTCAGGAGCCCCAGCACGACCGGCAGCAGGGCCCCACAGTGGTGATCCAGGTCGCCGATCGAGGGCTCGTCCGGGTACGCACCGGGGAGGTCGTCGGGGACCATCCCGAGTACATCGTCTCCCGCGGGGCCGATGCGGTGGGCCGTCCCCGCGATCACGTCCAGGAGCAGATCGGCGGCACCGCCGCTGAACGCCACGCCGCGGCGCTCCGGAGGCACGTCGTCGATGTCCGCCTGGGCGAGGGCCTCCCGCGCGGCGGCCACGGCCAGCACGTAGGGGCGGGCCTCCACGGGGTAGGGACCGACACGGTCGGGGACCGGCGGGAGGGTGGGGACCTCGGCCGCGATGTGGCAGCTGAAGTCGGTGGGATCGAATCCCTCGATCCGGCGGATGGCAGAGCGCCCCGCGATCAGACCCTCCCACAGGGTGTCCGCCCCCGCGCCGAGCCCGGTGACTGCGCCGATCCCGGTGACCGCGATCCGCTCGCGTCCCGCATGATCGGTGAGCTGGTTGGGTTCGTATTTTTCCACGTTATTTCCAACGGTTAGGGCTCGACGTGCCCCTCGATGAGGTTGAGTACCACACGACCCGGGGGGTGTAAAGCAAATCGGGCCCCCGCGGGCCGGGGACGGGCGGTCCGGATACCCCCTGGATTCGTTGACATGGCGATCGCGCGATCGCTATATTTCCGGCGATTCTGGCGCAATCTGCGAGGAAGAGGGAACGTGTCCAACGACAAGCTGCACCTGGCGGGCAAAGTGGCCCTGGTCACCGGTGGCGCCCGGGGGATCGGCAAGGCCATCGCGATGCGCCTCGCCCGGGATGGCGCCGACATCATCCTCAACTACAAGAAGGACGAGGGCACGGCGCAGGAGACCGCTGGAGAGATCGAGGCCCTGGGCCGCCGCGCGATGGTGGTCCAGGCCGACATGCGGGCCCCCAACGACATCCGGGCCCTGTACAAGACCCTCAAGGAGAGCTGGGACCAGCTCGACATCCTGGTCCACAACGCGGCCTTCGGCGCCATGGGCCCTATCCTGCGCCTGGGCCGCTTCAGCTGGAACGCCACCTTCGAGACCAACGTCACCGCGATGCTGCTGCTGGCCCAGGGGGCGCACCCCTGGCTCGCGCGCAACGGTGGCCACATCATCGGCATCTCCAGCGAGGGATCGCGCACCTGCTTCTCCGAATACACCGCCATCGGCACCTCCAAGGCGGCGCTCGAGGCGCTGGTGCGCTACATGGCCTTCGAGTTCGTCAAGGACGGCATCCGGGTCAACAGCGTCAGCGCGGGTCCGGTGGAGACGCGCGCGATCCAGTGGTTCAAGTACCCGCAGGCCGTCTACAACTTCGCGGAGCGCAAGTCGCCCATGGGGCGCATCGGGATGCCCGACGACCTCTCGGGCATCGTGAGCTTCCTGTGCTCCGAGGACGCCGCCTGGATCGTCGGTCAGAACATCATCGCCGACGGCGGGATCATGCTGGGGGTGGACTTCAAGGACTGGCTGGACGAGTAGCCCGCCGCTTCCCACCCGCCCCCGCGAGGAGGACCCCATGCGAAGAGTCACCTGCCTTCTGACCGCCTGTTCCCTGCTGCTGATGGGTTCGATCCTGTCCGGGTGCGGCGAGGCCGAGGACTGGCGCCAGGCCGAGATGACCGACAGCGCCGAGGCGTACCGGGCCTTCCTCGAGACCTACCCGGAGAGCACCTACGCCGCCGAGGCCATCAAGCGCATCGAGGAGCAGGACTACGTCCGCGCCTCCGAGCTCGGGTCGTCGCTGGCCTACGGCGACTACCTGTCCAAGCACCCCGAGGGCTCCAACTCCGACGCCGCTCGCATCAACCACGCCCGTACGTTGTTCGAAGAGGGCAAGGAGGAGGGCAGCGTCGAGAAGATGACGGACTACGTCGAGAAGTACCCCGAGGGGGCCTCGCACATGGACGCGAGGCACTACAAGCGGGTCTTCGAGTACGCCCAGAACATCGAGATGGCCGAGATCAGCTCCAAGAAGATCAACCTCCAGGGCAACCCGGAGGGTGAGCTGGACGGATGGGGCATCTACGCCAAGGTCACCAACAACGGCGACAAGAACCTCACCACCTGTCAGATCCGCATCGAGTGGCTCTCCGAGTTCGACGTGGTGCTGCTCAAGAAGCTGGACTACGTGGCCACCCCCCAGCTGGACATGTGGCCCACTCCCGAGTGGATGCAGGTCCCGATGAAGCCGGGTGAGACCCGGAACCTGGAGTACATCTTCGGCCGCCAGATCAAGCCCGACCACTGGGAGGGCAAGGTCCGCCTGATGATTCACGATCTGCGGTTCGAGGGGGAAAAGGACGAGGTCGCCAAGGAGCTGAAGTAGCTCCGGCGCCGCCCCGGCTCAGCGAGGGGTGAAGGGGTCGGTCATCGCCGGGACCTCGGTGGAGGTCGGACGGGGACCGGCGGTCTCGGCCTGACCCTCGAACATCTGCACGAAGGTCCCCGCGTCCTCCATGCTCCCCACCGCCTCGCGGAGCGGCTGGTTCATCTCCACGATCTTCATCGACTGGGCGTCGAGGAAGAGGATCGAGCCCAGCCGCTGAGCCAGGCGCCGGGGCTCCGGGGCTTCGGTGAGGAAGATCAGGATGTCGATGGGATCGGCCCCCGGGATGCCCACGATCACGTGCTGTCCCACCGAGGCCTCGGTGGCCATCGCCAGCTCCTCGTAATCGGAACATTCCTCCAGGACCAGGTAGTCGGCGCCCAGGTGGACGGCGTTGCGGTAGGCCTCCAGGCGCCCCTCCCGTTCGCAGGGCATGGGCACGACCCCGTGATCCCCGAGGAAGTAGCGGGGCCGCTCCCCCACCTGGACCACACGCTGCCCGAGGGCGGGTCCGGCCACGGCACCGGCGAGCAGGGCGAGCATCGACTCGCGGTTCTTGTACCGGGGGGCGACCACCGCGAGCATCGACGGCGGTCTGGTCAGCTGCTTGGCCACGACGCTGGCCAGACGCTTGTCCCCCAGCTGGCGGGCCAGCTGGTCCCGCAGCTGGGTGGGAGACCCGTCGCCGAGTCCCCGGGGCTGCAGGGGCTGGAGCTTGGCTCCGGGGTACTTGACCACGTCCAGCACCGCCGACTGGCCCAGGCCCGTGGCCACCGTGCGGAGGAACACGTCCACGGTGAGGGGGCCGTCCAGCTGCATCTGGAACCGGCCGGTGACCTCCGGCGCATCCTCGGCGGCGGGCAGGCCTGCCAGAACCCGCAGCTGGGCCAGCACCTTGCCGCCCTGGGCGGGGTCGAACTCCTGCAGTGTCGCGGCCCGGAACCCGATCCGCGCCCTCAGCAGTACCCGGTGGCCGAAGCTGTCCACGTAGAGCTCGGTCGCCCCCATACGCAGGGCGTCGTGCAGCAGCTCCTGGATCGCGCTCGAAGGCACCGGGGCGACCGGCTGCTGGGGAAACTGCGAGCTCGCGTCCGCCGGCTCGTCCTGGGCCCTGGCCCGCTCGATGAACAGCGCCGACAGGCCGTCGTCCTCCCGGGCGGCGCTCCGGGGATCGGGCAAGTCGCCCACGCCGTCGAATGCCTCGTCGAGGCTGCCCAGGGTGTCCTCGAACCGACCGGGAGGAGACCCACCGGACGACGCGGAGATGCCGGCGAGGGAGGGGACCTCCACCTCCCCGGAGTTCCGTTCGATCGGCGGAGGGGCCTCCAGGGACTGCAGGCCGTCGGACGGCGACGGCACACTCTGGGAATCCGAGATGCTGCGGCGGCCGCCGTACGGGGCGGCGGCCGGGTCGGCGGGGGTCGAGACCGACGGGGTCGCCGTGCTGGACAGGGTGGTGTTGCTCCCACCGAAGGCAAAGGCTAGCGCCTCGTTCATCTCCTCTTCGGAGACCCTGCGGGCGTCGATCTTGAGGCCGAACTGCCGCTCCAGGTCGCCCAGCATCTTGACGTTCTTGGGGTTCGAGGTGACCACCGTCAGCGTTGACGCCGTCCTGCGAATCGGGAGCAACCGGAATCGCTCGGCGAGCTTGCGGGGGATCAGCCGCAGCGTCTCGTCGGTGGGCATGGGGAAACTGAACCGGGGGGAAGGCGCCACGGGTCCTCGTCCTCCGTCGGGGATTGGATTCCAATCAGTGTACACCACCGCGCACGCGCGGCCCGCGCGGACGGGCGCGTCAATCACCCATACGTTTGCGGGCCTTGCGGGCCTTGCGGGCCCATTTGCCCTCGCCCTCGGCGGCGCGATCGAGCTGGATTCGCGCCGCGTCCTCCTCCCCCCTCATCCACTCCGACCAGGCCAGGTAGTAGCCGTAGCGCGGCTCGTCGGGCCGCAGCTCGACGGCCCTGCCGACCAGGTCGACGGCCGCCTCGGGTCGCCCGCTGAGCAGGTGGCACACACCGGCGTAGAAGAAGGGCGTTGGCTGGGTCGGCAGCCCGCCGGCCGCCCGGCCGAGGAGCACGGAGGCCTCGTCGAAGGCTCCGCTCTGGTAGTGCTTCATCCCCTCGCTCCAGGCCCAGCGGGTGACCTCGTCGGCGACCGGTGGCTCCCAGCTCTCGGGGGGGGGCGATACCAGGGGGCCGAAGGGACCCCCGCCCCGCGTTCCCCAGATCAGGTAGAGCAGACCGGCGCCGACCGCCAGCAAGACCAGCGGCACCAGCACGCGCGCCCGGACGCGCGGAGAGCGCTGAGGGGGTGCCGGGTCGGCGGGGTCGGCGGTCATGGTGGGATCATCCCCGGTCCGGGGTTGGATTACCAGATCGGCGGGCGACGGCTGGGGTCAGCTGACCGTGGCGCCGCCGCAGGAGCTGCCCGCCCCCGCGGTGCATCCGTAACAGTGTCGAGCCGTGCGCACCGGGTGCTCGTCCCAGCGGCGCTGGTCGAAGTCACGGACGTGGAACAGACCCTCGTCCGGATGCAGCGACTCCAGGTCCAGCATCTGATTGAAATCGCAGTCGTAGATCCGCCCGTCCCAGCGCACCGAAAGGGTGTTGCGACACATCACGCCGGGGATGGCCTGCGGGTTGAACGCCTGCACCAGCCGCGTCTGGTAGGGCTGCAGGTTCCCCGTGGCGACCAGCCAGTCCTGGAAGCGGGCGATGGGCATGTTGTTCAGCGCGATCAGGCGGTCGAAGGTCACGCCGTGCTCCCGCTCGAGCGCGGCCTTCCACTCCCGTTCCGTGGAGGCCTGGCCACCCGCCAGGAACGCCCCGGCCGGGTTGCTCATCAGCGTCAGGATGCGACCGCCTTCCCCCCGCCCGTACCCCGCCTCGTTGAGCAGCCGCAGCGCGGCGATGGACTTGTGGAACGCGCCTGTGCCCCGCTGGGCGTCCGTGTTGCGCTGGCGATGGTGGGGCAGCGAAGCCACCACCTCCACGCCCCGTTCGGCGAGCCACGCCGGGAGCCCCTGGGTCTGCTCGAGGAGCAATACGGTGAGGTTGCAGCGGTCGATCACGTGCTTGCCGCGCTCGACGCAACCCTCGACCAGGTCCCGGAATCGGGGGTGGAGCTCGGGTGCACCGCCGGTCAGATCCACCGTGTGGGCCGTGCTGCGGTCCAGGGCCGCGAGGCAGAGATCGATGGTCTCGTCGTCCATCTGATCGATGCGATCCGGCCCCGCATCCACGTGGCAGTGCTTGCACGACATGTTGCACAGCCGGCCCAGGTTGATCTGGAAGATCTCCAGCCGGCCGGGGCGGATCTCGTCCCAGCCGTGCGCGGCCAGATCGGCGGCGAAGTCCGCCCGGTCCACGGCCTTGCCAGGGATCTCGAGGGCGTCCAGCTGCTCCAGCTGGTTCCGTGCCGATCTCGTCACTCGGTCACCCCCTGGGTCACATGCCCGTCTTGTCGGAATGATCGCGCATCTGGATGCCGTGGACCAGGGAGGCGCCGCCGCGGATGGCGCAGGCCACGTGGACCGCCTCGGTCATCTGGTCCAGATCCGCACCCTTCTCCTGGCAATCGGCGCTGTAGGCGTCGATGCAGTACGGGCACTGCACTGCGTGCGCCACGGCCAGGGCGATCAGCGACTTCTCCCGGGCGGTCAGCGCGCCATCGGCGAACACGCTCCCGTAGTAGTCGAAGAACTTGCGGGCCAGCTCCGGGGCGGCCTCGCCGATCTCCGGGAACCGAGGGAGGTGATCCTCGCTGTAGTACGACATCTTCTCTCCACTTTCTTGCGCAACCTAAGTCCGGCCCGCCCCGATGGCGAGACGGATCACTCCCAGCAGGTCGTCGCCGGGGGCTTGCTGGTCAGATCCAGGACCACGGCGCCGACACCCCGAAGGCCCGCGATCGCGTCGCCCACCTCCCGGAACAGCGCCCAGGGTAGATCCCGGCCCGGGACGACGGGCCGTCCGGTCATGAAGTCCCGGGTGACGATCCCGCGGATGGCGATGGCCCGCTCCCCGGTACCCGCCAGGTCGGCCGGGACGAGCACGATCGGCATCTGGGCGATGGCGTGATCGGGATCCGCCTCGCGAAGCGCGCCCTCGGCGAGGGCGTGGGCGGAGCGGAGCAGGTCCAGGATCGGGCGCTCCAGGCGCGTGGGCAGGATCGCCGGCCGGGCCAGCTCGTCGTCCGCGGCCTCTGCCGACCAGGCCGGACGTCCGGCCGGGGCTCCGGTCACCGCGATCTGCAAGACCACGCGGTTGATCCGGTCCTCCCGCTTGGGCAGCTCGGACGCCAGGGTCATCGCCCGGTCCCAGAACGCCGGGTCCTCCCGATCACCCTCGGCCGTGACCAGGGCCGCGGGTGCGTAGGTCCGGGCGTCGCCCTGGACGCCCACCGTGGCCACCGGGATCAGGCGTCCAGTCCACCCTTCACCGCCGATCTCGTCCACCAGCCGCGAGAGGTTGCGGGAGAGGCCGTCCGGGCTGCCGGGGACCTCACAGGGGCCATCGGCGCACAGCACGCGGATCGCCAGCCCGGGTCCGGGAAACGGCCGGCGGCGGGCCAGGTCGTCGCCCAGCCCGAGGCGCACCGCCACCTCACGCACGTCGTCCTTGTACCAGTTGGCGTTGGGCTCGAGGACCCGGCCGGCGCGGCGAAACTCCCGGACCAGGGGCGTGTCGTTGTGGTGGAACTTGATCACGTCGGCCTTGCCCCGGGAGACCTCCCGCGATCCGCTCTCGATCAGGTCCGTGTACAGCGTTCCTTGGACCAGGAAGGTGTTGTCCACCGCCAGGCCCAGCTGGTCCATCTGGTCCCGGGCGACCTGCATGAAGGTGTCACCGATGATCAGGCGTTTGGCCTGGGGATCGGTCTCCTGGGCCAGGGTGCGCGTGCGCGGCCAGGTCTGCCTGGGGGGCTCGAAGACCAGGTTCCCGTCCCCGTCCTCGATCTCGTCGACCCCCGGCGGGGGTACCCGGGTCCGGGCGGAGAGGAAGCGCTCGTACTCCTCGGCGAGGACCAGGTGCCCGGGTGCGAAGCCGAACCCGGCGAACCGCTCGATGATCGAGCGGCTCTCCCCCTCGCGCATGAAGCCGTGATCCACGTGGACTGCGTAGACCTGTTCGGGGCGCAGCGCGTCGACACACATCCGGGCCACGACCGACGAGTCCACCCCTCCCGAGAGGAAGACCAGCACGTTGTCGTCGCCCACGACCTGACGGATCAGCGCCTGCTTGGCGGCCAGCTCCTCCCCGGGATCGAGGGTGCGGGAAGCGCCACAGACACGGAAGAGGAAGTTGGCCAGGATCTGCTGTCCGAACTGGGTGTCGTTGACCTCGGGGTGGAACTGGACGCCGAATCGTCGCCCGTCGCGGTCGGCGATGGCGGCCAGGATGCCCGCCGCGGAGCGCGCGGTCTCCTCGAATCCCGGCGGCGCCGCGTCCACGCTGTCCCCGTGGCTCATCCAGACCTGCTGGGAGGCGGGGAGCCCGGTGAAGAGAGGATCGTCCTTGCGGGTGATCCGCAGGGTGGTGTCCCCGTCCTCCCGCCGCTCCTTGCGCCGCACGGTGCCTCCGCTGCTCCGGGCCAGCAGCTGCATGCCGTAGCAGATGCCCAGGTAGGGCAGCTCGCCGCCGAAGACGGCGGGATCGGCCTGGGGAGCGCCGTCGGCGTACACGCTGTCCGGGCCACCGGACCCGATCACGCCCCGCAGATTGGGGTGCAGGGCGTCCGCCAGGGGCTGATCCCCGGGGCGGCGCTCCACGGTGATCCCGAGGCTGCGGATCCGCTTCTCGATCAGGCCCGCGTACTGGCCGCCGAAATCCAGCAGGAGGATCTGGGGCCCATCGCCCGTCCGCGCTCGTTCCATGGTCGGTGCTCCCCGGGTCAGGAAGAAGAAGCGCGGAGTGTACACCAGCCGGATTCTCGGGGCGTAGCCCCGAATCTCCCCCGTTGCCCCTGCCCCTGCCCCTGCCCTTCCCCTACTCCGCCCCCACCACGAATTCCACCCACGTGTCGCCCTGGATGCCCACCGTGGCCTTGCGGTGCAGGCGGACGACGATCTCGAGCGGGCCGCCCGGGGCCACCTCGAACCGCCGGGACGCGAAACCCTCCGCCGGGACCGAGAACCCCACCTCGTCGGGCAGCGACGACGCGGGGAGGTGGCGGTCGGTGGCGGAGCGGAAGACCACGTCCCAGCGCACGGAGAGCTGGTGGTCGCCGGGTGCCAGGGGGAGGGTGAACACCGCCTCTCCTCGCGGGGCGCGCCGCTCGCTGCGGTCGACGACCGGTTCGCCGTCCACGAACACCTGTAGGTGGCCGTCGCGGATCTTGAACTGCACCAGGGGGTCCACCGCCGGACCGGCGTCCACCCGCAGCGTGACCCAGCCGGCGTCGGCCGGGACCGCGTCGACCCCGTCTGCGGCCCGGGGGGGCTCCCCGGAGCCCGTGGACGCGCACAGGTCGGCGGCCACCTCGGCGCGGGGGTACGCGAGCTCCTCGGGCAGGGTGCCGTGGGCGAGGAACCCGGTGATCCACTCCACCACCACCGAGTTGCAGCACAGCCGGGTGTGGCGGCTCGGCCCGCGGCCTTTCCAGATCCGCAGGGGGACGCCGTCCAGGTGGGGGGATTCGGTCGCCACGACCCCGTCGTTGGCGTGCCCCCGGCCGCTGCCGTCCAGGTCCCCGCCCCCGGGCATCGGCGTTCCCCGCCACGACGATCCGATGCTCAGATAGCGGGCGGCCAGCTCCGCAGGCGGGCTCGTCCCCAGGTCGGCGAGGAAAGGGGAGCCGCGCCGGGTGTCGCAGCCGCAACCCCGCCAGGGGCTCCGGGTGGGCAAGCCGCAGGACGCGCCCGCGAGGCCGGTCCGGGCCCCGTGGTTGGGCACCGCCAGCAGGACCACCCGCCCGATGCGTTCGTCCCAGCCCTCGCGCTCGGCCAGCTGGCGGATCGCCAGGCCGCCCAGGGAATGGGCCAGCACGTGGAAGCGCTGGCCTTCGGGGTAGCCTGCCCCGGCCAGCGCGTCGTCGATCATCGGCCCGACGATCCCCCGCGCGGTCTCGGCGATGCCGTGGGCGCCGCTGGTGGGCACGAAGGTCAACGGCAGGGGCTCGAGGCCCGCGGCGCGCATGGGCTCCAGGGCCCCCTCGAAGGTGGTGGCGTCCCCGCGGAAGCCGTGGACACAGATCACGGGCGTGGGGAGATCGACGGTCTCCCCGCCGGACACCCGTGCCCCCGCCGCGGCCGGGGCCGGCAGCAGTAGCGAGACCAGCAGCGCGGCGGCGAGAGCGGCTCTCATCCGGTCCCCGCCACCCCATCCAGCCGGCGCTCCAGCGCGGCGAGCTCGTCGGGCGTGTTGACGTTGGTGAACAGCTCGAAGCGCCCGTGCCATGGCCCGCCCGTGCGCAGGCGAAGCTCGCGCGTGCGGACCCGGGGGTAGAACGCGTACACCTGCCTCTGACCGCGGGCCAGGAAGTCCTCGACCACGGGCAGACAGCTGCGGTGATAGGCCGCGCACAGGGGCTGCAGCCCGTCGGGTCCGCGGGGGACGGCCACCTGATGATCCGCCAGCTGCTCGCCGATCCACACCAGGAAGTCGGTCTCGAGCAGGGGCATGTCGCAGGCGATCACCAGGGCCGCTGGGGCCCCGATCGCCGCCAGGCCGGCGTGGATGCCACCCAGGGCTCCCTGACCCGGGATGCTGTCGGTCACCTGGCGTACTCCGAGGCCTGGAATCTCGGGCCGGTCCGGGTGTCCGCGGACCACGACGACCTCCTCGAAGGCTTCGCCGACGGTCCGAACCGCCCGGTCCACCAGGCGCTCACCCGCCAGTTCGAGGGTGGCCTTGTCCCGCCCCATCCGGCGGGAGCGGCCGCCGGCGAGCACGACCGCGGCGAGGGGCAAGCGGAGCGACATGGCGGCAGTGTAGCCGACTTGCACCCGCGCCGATCGACACTACTGTGGGGGTGGGTCGACGGACCCGAGGAGGACAGCATGAGCCACGAGCTGACGATCCAGTATTGCGTGACGTGAAACTACAAGCCGCGTGCCGCCGGTCTGGCGGAGATGATCGAGAAGGAGACCGGGATCCAGGCCACCCTGGTGCGCTCCAGCGGCGGAGCCTTCGAGGTGAGCTTCGACGGCGAACTGATCTACAGCAAGCTGCGGACAGGGGCCTTCCCCGACCAGCGGGAGATCCTGCGCGCCATCGGGGAACGCGACCCAGAGGCCTACCGCGGGTAACCTCGCCACATAGCGCACGCTAGCGCCGTGAGACTCGCCTAATTTCGGGGGGTTACGCGCGCGGGACGCATCCGCGCGCGCCTTGACAATCCAGGTCGACCTATCCATTATGCCGCGCGCGAAAGGCGCAGGCGGCGTGGCAACAACGGGGAACCGGCGCGAGGACGACCCGTCCAGGACATCGAGGCTGAGCGAGCTGCTCGGCGCGCGGCGTGATGCGCTGCTGACTGCCTGGCGCCGGCGGGTCCTGGCCGCCTACCCCGAAGAGACCCAGAAGTTCCTCACCGACAAGAAGGATCCCTTCTCCAATCCCGTGGGCGCGGCCCTCGACGAGGGGACCGCGGACATCCTCGCCTACCTGATCGAGGACGGGGACCGGGAGGAGCTGGCTGCCAAGCTGCAGCACCTGGTGCGCATCCGCGCGGTGCAGCAGTTCACCCCGGCCCAGGCCATCGGCTTCGTGTTCCAGCTCAAGGACGTGGCCCGTCGCGAGCTGGGAGACTCCGTGGCCCGGGAGGCCCTCTTCGAAGACCAGCTCGCCTTCGAATCCCGGATCGACGACGTGACCATGGTCTGCATGGAGCTGTACGCGGCGGCACGCGAGCAGCTCTTCCAGTCCCAGCTCAAGTCGGTCCACCGCCAGAGCTACAAGCTCGTCGAGCGAATGAACAGGATGATGCGCATCCCCGGGGAACCCGAGGACGGCGCTGAGGAAAACGAGTGATAGGTGCAACAGATGAGAGGTGAACCATGAGTCTGGGGATCTCCCTGGTCATCCTGATCGTCCTGGCGGGCGTCGGGATGCTGGGCGGCCACCTCGGTGACGCCGGGGTCTGGATCTTCGGGATCGGCCTGCCGTATGTGGCGGTGGCCGTATTCCTGGGCGGGTTCTGTTACCGGGTCCTGATGTGGGCCAAGGTACCGGTCCCGTTCCGCATCACCACCACCACGGGCCAGCAGAAGTCGCTGGACTTCATCAAGTCCGACCCGGTGGAGGCCCCCCACGACACCAAGTGGGTGCTGGGGCGGATGCTGCTGGAAGTGCTGCTCTTCCGATCGCTGCTACGCAACACCCGGATGGAGGTCCAGGAGACCGAGGACGGCGCCAAGGTCGTCTACAACTCCAACCTCTGGCTGTGGGGGTTCGGGCTGGCGTTCCACTGGTGCTTCCTGTTCATCGTGATTCGCCACATGCGGTTCTTCACCGAGCCGGTGCCCTTCTTCATCCAGTGGGCCGAGTTCCTGGACACCATGGTCCAGATCGGCGTGCCGATCCTCTACATGACCGACCTGGGACTGCTGGCGGGCATCAGCTACCTCTTCTTCCGCCGGCTGATCACGTCGCAGGTGCGCTACATCTCCCTGCCGCAGGACTACTTCCCGCTGCTGCTCATCGGCGCCATCGGGATCACCGGCGCGATGATGCGCTACCTGCCCTGGACCCGGGTGGACGTGCACGGGGTCAAGGAGCTGGGCGTGAGCCTGGCGTCCTTCGACTTCGCCATCCCCGCCGAGCCCATCGGGGCGATCTTCTTCGTGCACCTGTTCCTGGTGTGCTCGCTGCTGTTGTACTTCCCCTTCAGCAAGCTGATGCACATGGGCGGGATCTTCTTCAGCCCGACCCGGAACATGGCCAACAACAACCGCGAACAGCGCTACGTCAGCCCCATCGAGCTCGACGCCCACCCGCACACCTACGCGGAGTACGAGGACGAGTTCCGCGACAAGATGGCCAAGTGTGGGCTGCCGCTGGACAAGCCGCTGGCGGAGGAGGAGGCGAAAGATGTCTGAGAACCTCCCCAAGGCAGAGGAACTGGCGAAGGTCGACTTCAGCCTCCCCACCGAGGACTGGCTCGATCCCACCGTGGACTTCAGCGCGCGGGTGGGTACCTGGTCCTACCCGGGGGCGACCAAGAACCTCAAGTACCTGCAGTACCCCTACAACGGCGAGTGGTCCCCCGCCGAGGACGACTGGCACCTCCCCGAGGACTGGCAGCAGAAGGTGCTGGAGGGCATGGCCGACCGGCTGCAGCGCTTCCGGTCCTTCAAGCTCTTCATGGACATCTGCGTGCGCTGCGGCGCCTGCGCGGACAAGTGCCACTTCTACATCGGGTCCGGCGACCCGAAGAACATGCCGGTGCTGCGGGCCGAGCTGCTGCGCTCGATCTACCGCAAGGACTTCACCGCGATGGGGAAGATCCTCGGTGGCATGGTCGGAGCCCGCGAGCTGACGGTCGACGTGCTCAAGGAGTGGTACTACTACTTCTTCCAGTGCACCGAGTGCCGCCGCTGCTCGGTCTTCTGCCCCTACGGCATCGACACCGCCGAGATCACCCAGATGGCCCGCGAGCTGATGCTGCTGGTGGGACTGACCATCAACTGGGTCATCGAGCCGGTGGCCAACTGCCAGCGGACCGGCAACCACCTGGGACTCCAGCCCCACACCTTCAAGGACAACCTGGAGTTCATGGTGGAGGAGCTGGAGGACACCGTCGGCATCAAGCCGGACGTGTCGTTCAACCGCAAGGGCGCCGAGGTGCTCTTCATCACCCCGTCGGCGGACGTGTTCGCGGATCCCGCGATCTACGTGCTGATGGGCTACATGCTGCTCTTCCACGAGATCGGGCTGGACTACACCTTCAGCACCTACGCGTCGGAGGGCGGCAACTTCGGCCTGTTCACCTCCCACGAGACCATCAAGCGCCTGAACTTCAAGATGTTCCACGAGGCCAAGCGCCTGGGTGCCCGGTGGATCCTGGGCGGTGAGTGCGGCCACATGTGGCGCGTCATCCACCAGTACATGGACACCATGAACGGGTCGGAGAAGGAGGGCAGCAAGCTCGCCGACGTGCCGGTCAACCCGATCACCGGGACCCGCTTCGAGCACGCGCGGTCGACCAAGATGATCCACATCATGGAGTTCGCCGCCGACCTGATCCAGAACAACAAGCTCAAGCTCGACAAGCGGATGAACGACCACTGGAAGGTCACCTACCACGACTCGTGCAACCCGGCCCGCGCGATGGGGCTGCTGGACGAGCCGCGCTACGTGCTGGACAACGTCTGCAACCACTTCTACGAGATGCCCGAGAACACCATCCGCGAGCAGACCTTCTGCTGCGCGGGCGGCGCCGGCCTGGGCAACGACGAGAACATGGAGATGCGGATGCGCGGCGGGCTGCCGAGGGGCAACGCCCTGCGGCACGTGCGCGACAAGTTCGGCGTCAACGTCCTGTCCTGTGTCTGCGCCATCGACAAGGCGACCCTGCCGCCCCTGGCCGAGTACTGGGCCCCGGACGTCGAGGTCTGCGGTGTCACCGAGCTGCTGGGCAACGCCCTGGAGGTCGAGGGCAAGGACAAGACCGTCGACCTGCGCGGTGACGACACCGTGTACGCCGACGAAGAGGACGGGGAGGAGTAGCCATGTACGACCTCGGAAAAGTCGGACTGGGACTCGCCATCTTCCTCGGATTGATGTCGTTCCCCTTCTGGTGGGGCGTCCTGTTCAACAAGGACCTGCCCGAGATCCCCACCCCCGAGGGCACCCGGCCCTGTGTCGAGTCCGCCGAGTTCATGCGGGCCAGCCACATGGACCTGCTCAACGACTGGCGCGATGCCGTCGTCCGCGAAGGTGTCCGCGAAGACGTCAGCGGCAACAGCGGCAAGCCCTACGAGATGAGCCTCTCCAACGGCTGCCTGGGCTGCCACGAGAAGACGGACTCCTGCGACGCCTGCCACGACGCGGCCAACGTGAAGCCCCATTGCTGGGAGTGCCACGTGGAGGTCAACCGTCTCCAGGGCGAGCCCGCCGAGGAGGTGAAGTGATGCCTGTCGATCGCAGAGATTTCCTGAAGATTGCCGGGCTCGCCGGGGCCGCGGGCCTGGGCGGCGCCCGGGCGCTGGAGGCGTTGGCCGAGGACGGCAAGGGCGAATGGCAGCCCTTCGACCGGGCCAAGAAGACGGTCACCAACGGCCGCTGGGCGATGGTGGTCCTGGTCCGCAAGTGCATGGAGGCGGACGAGCACTGCCACCAGTGCATGACGGCGTGTCACGAGGCCCACAACGTGCCGCACATCGACGACCCCGACGACGAGGTCAAGTGGATCTGGCGTCAGGGCTTCCACGGCACCTTCCCCGAGCAGGAGCCGGAGATCGTGCCGGGCGACCTGCACCACTTCGAGTTCCCGGTGCTGTGCAACCACTGCGAGAACCCGCCCTGCGTCCGGGTCTGCCCCACGCGGACCACCTGGAAGCGCGAGGACGGCGTGGTGATGATGGACATGCACCGCTGCATCGGCTGCCGCTACTGCATCGCGGCCTGCCCCTACGGCTCACGGAGCTTCAACTGGAGCGACCCGCGCAAGCACCTGAACGGCGAGCCCCACTCCACCTTCCCGACCCGCTCCCGGGGTGTGGTCGAGAAGTGCAACTTCTGCGCCGAGCGTCTCGCCCGCGGCGAGTGGCCCGTCTGTGTCGAGACCTGTCCGAACGACGCGCTGCTGTTCGGCGATCTGAGAAACCCGGAGGACCCGATCTACGAGGTGTTGCACTCGTCGTACGCGGTCCGTCGCAAGCCGAGCCTGGGCACGCAGCCGCAGGTCTACTACGTGATCTGAGGTGCAACGATGATCGAAAAGACCATCCAGGGAAGTCCCCGATACTGGGCCTGGCTCGCGTGCCTCGCGGGCGTGGCCAGCCTCGCGCTGATCGTGTTCATCTACCAGCAGGTCGAGGGTCTGACGATCACCGGCATGAGCCGGGACGTGAGCTGGGGGTTCTACATCGCCCAGCTGACCTTCTTCGTCGGCGTCGCCGCCTCGGCGGTGATGGTGGTGCTGCCGTACTACCTGCACGACTACAAGGCGTTCGGCAAGATCACCATCCTGGGCGAGTTCCTCGCCATCCCGGCGGTCCTGCTGAGCATGCTGTTCGTGGTGGTGGACATGGGCCAGGCCTTCCGGCTGACCAACGTGTTCATCTACATCAGCCCCAAGTCACCGATGTTCTGGGACACCGTGGCCCTGGCGGGCTACCTCTGCCTGAACATCGTGATCGGCTGGAAGTCGCTGGACTGCGAGCGCAACGGCGTGGCGCCGCCCAAGTGGATCAAGCCCTTCATCCTGCTGTCGATCCCTTGGGCCGTGTCCATCCACACGGTGACCGCGTTCCTGTACTGCGGTCTCCCGGGCCGCGGCTACTGGTTCACCGCGATCATGGCGCCCCGCTTCCTGGCCTCGGCCTTCGCCGGCGGCCCGGCGCTGCTGATCCTGCTGGTGTTCATCGTGCGCAAGGTCAGCACCTTCGACGCCGGTGACCGGGCCATCCGGACGCTGGCCAAGATCGTGACCTACGCCATGCTGCTGAACGTGTTCTTCCTCCTGCTGGAGGTCTTCACGGTCTTCTACAGCGGCATGCACCACCACCAGCTGGGGTTCATCTATCTCTACTGGGGCCTGGGCGAGATCAACCACTGGGTGCCCTTCATGTGGACCTCGGGCCTGCTCGCCATCGTCGCCCTCGTGCTGCTGGTGAACCCCAAGACCCGCAACAACCTCAAGATCCTGCCCTGGGCGGCTGGCGCCGTCTTCCTGTCGATCTGGATCGACAAGGGGATCGGGATGATGGTCGGCGGGTTCACCCCCAACCCGGTGGGCGAGGTGACCCCCTACGTCCCGACCCTCGCCGAGCTGGGCATGGTGGTCGGCCTGTGGGCCTTCGGCGCGCTGGTGCTGACGCTCCTGTACAAGATGGCCATCACGGTCAAGCGCGAGGTCGCCCAGGAGGGCTGAACCCGCTCCCGCCCACCCCTCCCCAGCACCCTCCCCCGCCCACCCGCCCCCGGACAGGGTGGCGGTGAGGAGGCGCTCCCGCTCCTCGTCCTTTCCCCGTCCCAGGCGGATCCCGCTAAGATGGAACCTCACCCAGGGGAGGCACGCAGGTGTCCGACGATCAGTCCTGGTCCAAGGTCGCCGCGCGGGAGATCACCCAAAAGGAGATCACCCAGGTCGAGGAGATCCTGCCGCTGCCCGACCAGGAGGGGCCGGTGGTGGGGGCGACGCTGTCGGTGGAGGCCGGGCCCGAGGCGGGACGGATGCTCTACGTGGGGAGTCTCGGGGGTGTGCTGGGCCGCAGCGAGGACGCCGGGTTCACGTTCTCGGACAAGGCCATCTCGCGCAGCCACGCCCGCGTCGAGCTGCGGGGCGAGCACTTCTACATCTGTGACCTGGGCAGCGTGAACGGGACCTTCGTGGACGGCCAGAAGGTGCTGGACGAGTTCCAGCTGCCCCCTGCCTGCCGGATCCGCATCGGACGACACACGGTGCTGCGATTCCTGGCCGTGGACGATCAGGGACGGGAGCGGGAGTACCAGCGGGTGCTCACCGAGGAGCAGCTGCGGTTCGAGGAGGACAAGAGCCGGGCTCTGGCGGAGCAGGCCGAGGAGCTGCGTCTGGCCAACGATGATCTGGAGACCATGGCCTCGGTCGTCTCCAGCCACCTGCGGGATCACGTGGTGCGGGTGCTGCAGGCGGCCGGCACCCTGCGGCACCGCTGCTCGGGCACCCTCGCCGCCGAGGACCGGGCGGCCCTGGACGCTCTGACCACCGACGCCGAGGAGATGGAGCGCCAGCTGGACGACCTGGCGGCCTACGCCCGGGTGGGGACCGAGGGGGAGGTCGAGGAGCTGGACCTCGAGCGATTGTTTGCCGGCGTCCTGGATTCCCTGGCCGACGAGATCGCGTCCACAGACGCCCGTGTGCGCTGTGACGGGCTGCCGTTGGTGATGGGCAACCGCCGCGCCATGGAGCAGCTCTTCCACGCGTTGATCCACAACGGACTGCGCTTCCGCGCCGCGGAGGCGCCCCGAATCGTGGTGACCGCGGACCGGGAGAGCGGCGAGTGGGTCGTGGCCGTGAGTGACAACGGCGTGGGCATTCCCACCGACCAGCGGGAGCGGGTGTTCCAGGTGTTCCACCGGACCCGCCCCACCGAGGGCCTGCCCGGCACCGGGATCGGGCTGGCCATCGCCCGGCGGGTCGTGGAACAGCACCACGGCCGGATCTGGATCGACGGCGTCCCGGGGCCCGGGTCGATCGTCCGCTTCTCCCTGCCCTCGGCCTATGACCCCGAAGCCACCGCCTGAGCTCCGTGACCGACGAACCGACCTGCCACGGCCCTGAGTTGCCTGCGTGGTTGCAGCATCCGGCAGTCCACGCCGGGTTCCTCGCGCTGGCGGTGGGGCTGGCCTTGTGGCCGGCGTTGCGGGCGGAGTTCATCTGGGACGACCAGCGGCAGATCGTGGATACGGACGCCCTGGATTCGCTGGGGCGCATCCCCGGGTACTTCACGACCGGTGTGTGGAAGGGGGTGGGCGACGCGGCGTCCACCGACGAGATCGAGCTCTACCGGCCCGGGTTCCTCACGGCCCTGTGCCTGACCTATGCCCTCGGCGGTGGCGCGAATCCCGTCGTCTTCCACGGCGTCTCGTTGCTG
Organism: uncultured Rickettsiales bacterium; assembly: GCA_964542165.1. Classification (GTDB taxonomy): domain Bacteria; phylum Myxococcota_A; class UBA796; order UBA9615; family CAYRNR01; genus CAYTBN01. Next base: position 4,909 of record CAZITQ010000090.1, on the reverse strand, counting down.
TGTCACCTGGCGGTGGTCCTGCTGGTGTGGGGCCTGGCGCGTCGCTGGCTCGGCTGCCCGTGGTTCGCCCTCGGGGGGGCGCTGGTGTTCGCGTTCCACCCGGTGATTGCCGAGGCCTACCTCTTCGTGTCCGCCATGACCGACACCCTGGGGGCGGTCGGGGTGCTGGGGGCGACGCTGCTGCTGGACCGGCTGGGGACGGACGGCAGGGCGCGGGGGGCGGGGGCTCGCTGGGGGATCGCCCTGGCCGCCGGGCTGGCCTGCCTGGCCGGGCTGCTGACCAAGGAGGTGGTGGTCATGGCGCTACCGCCCCTGGTCGTCTGGCTCTGGCGGCGTCGGGGTGTCGCGCTGCGCTACCAGGTTCCGCTGGCCGGCGCGGTGGTGGCCTACGCGGTCCTGCGTCTGGTGGGACTCGGCGGGTTGCACGCCGCGCCCGAGGAGGGCTCACAGCGGCTGGCGGCGGTGGCCAACGCGCCGCTGCTGCTGGCGGACGGGATCCGCGGGTTGCTGACCCTGCAGCCGGTGGGCTACCGGGAGCTGGCGTTCGAGTACGAAAACGTGCCCCCGGCCTGGGTCGCGGGCTCGGCGGTCCTGGTGATCGCCGTCATCGGCGCGGCGGTGCTCCTGCGCCGGCGGGTGCCCCTGCTGGCGGTCGGGGTCGCCGTGTTCGTGTTGATGCTGGCGCCGGTGGTGCTGGTGACCACCGTGCGGGGCTGGGGTGGCTACGGTCGGTACCTCTACCTCCCCTGGGCCGTGCTGGCGCTGGGGATCGCCCAGGGGGCGCTGGCCATCGAGACCCGGCTGGCCCCCCGCATGCGGCGCGGGCACTGGATCGCGGTGGGCCTGCTCGTACTGACCTACCTGGCCACCCAGCAGGTGGGCCTCCGGGAGGCGCTGCGGGTCTACCACTCCAATCGCGGCCTGGCCGAAAGCGCGGTCCTGGTGGCCCCGAACGTGGGCCACGGCTACTGGTGGGTGGGCCGGATCCACGCGTCCGAGGGGGACTACGAGACCGCCGTTCGCTTCTACGACGAGGCCATGTCGCGGACCCCGGACCTCTACCTCTGCCAGCGGGACCAGGCCATCGCCCACCTCTGGCTCGGTCAGGCCGGCGCCGCCCTGGACGTGGCCCTGCGATCGGAGGCCATGGGCGGCCCCGGGCCCAAGAGCTCGTTCACGGTCGCGTTCGCCTACAAGGAACTCGGCCGCCCGGACGAGGCCGCCGAACGGCTGCTGTGGGCCCTCGAGCGCGCCCCCACCGACCCCAGCCTGCTCAAGCTGCAGGTGATGATGCTGCAGGAGCATCCGGATCCTGAGGGGTACCGGGCGTGGCTCGACGCGCAGCTCGGCCTGCCCGAGAACGCCCAGGCCGCGGGGGCGATCCGACCGTTGCTCGACGACCCGTCGATTACCGACGGTGGCTGACCGTTCCCAGGGGGTCCTAGGGGGCATCCTGGGGGGCCAATCCTGGGGGGGGGGGGTTTTTTTTTTTTTTGTTTTTTGGGGGGGGGGGGGGCCCCCCCAGCCCCCCGGGGGGGCCCCCCGG
>CAZITQ010000090.1:0-3353 GCA_964542165.1 uncultured Rickettsiales bacterium | reverse complement strand
CCCACCCCGCGCGGGTCATGTATTGCATATTGCATGTTTGGTCCGTTCGGATACCCACCTCTAACCCAGGGGGTCACCCAGGGGGTCATGTATTGCATATTGCATGTTTGGTCCGTTCGGATATCCACGCCTAAACATGCAATATGCAATACATGACCCCCCCTTTTGACCGCCTAAACATGCAATATGCAATACATGACCCCCCCTTCTTCGGGCGGCTCGTACTCACCGGCGGGGAGGTGCCACGCACGGCAACGGTGACAGCCACGGTCGTGGACAACACCGCCCTGCGCAAGGCGACCGTCGCGCTGGGCGTGGATTTCGCCGAGGTCGAAGGCATCGCGGTCCGTCTCGGTTCCGACCGGCACTCGTAAGGAGACGCGCTCAAGGCCGCCGAGGCGGCGTCGACCTCCAGCTGCTGTGATGAGGGCAACGGAGACGTGGGTAACGTCTACGGTTCGCTCCGGGTCGGCCTGGCAGGTCCAGGGGACAAGGACTTCCGCTGGTCCGCGCCAGTCCGCGCCATCATCAAGGCGTATGCCGGTGACGACGACGGGTAGGGCGGGACTGATCCCACGTCCGTGTACGCCTCTGACGCCGGGGAGGACGATTGTGATTCGGAATGGTGGATCCGCGGCTTCTACGACAAGTTCGAGACCACCTGCCACGGCCACTGCCCGCCGAGGAAACTCTGCGCGTGCAAGAAGGACAAGAAGGATCGCCGCCACGTCGCCTGTAGCGGATGGGTTCTCTGCTGGTGCTTGAAATAGCGTGTCGAGAGGCGTCCGCGCTGCGGCGGCAGGCGGGTCGCGTCGGCTGGATCCCTGTCCCGGGATGATCAGTCGATCTCGTACTTGAGATCCAGGAATTCACCTCGCCGTTTGATTTGAAGCTCGAGGCGATCCAGGTCGTCGATCCGCTGGAGCAGGTCCAGGGCGACGGTGGGATCGGCGGGTTTGCCGTCCACGCCGACGATCACGTCGTTGCGTTCCAGGCCCAGGAGGGCCAGGGGGCTGTCGTTGCGGAACTTGAGGAGGCGGTAGCCCGCCGCCTTGCCGTCCTTGAAGTTGGGGGCAACCTTGAGGCCCTTGCCGAGCTGGTCCAGGTTGTCGACGGCGTCGCCGAGGAGAGTGCGGTCGAGGCGGTAGTGGCCGTCGCCGAGGGCCTCGATGCCCTGGCTCCAGTCGATCTTCTCTCCAGCACGCGACCCGGGTGGCTCGCGTCCCGAGGTCTCCGTCGACCCGAAGCCCGAGCCCAGTCGCAGCAGCTCCTGGGTGCCGTCGGCGCGGCGGACGAGGACCCGCTCCCGGTCGATGTTCTCGATGACCGCATCGCCGAGGGTGTCGCCGATGGCATACACGTCCGGGTCGCCCCCGGAGACCGCGATCAGGGCCGAAGAGTAGCGGTGCTGATCGGCCGCGGAGGTCGCGAGCAGCCGCGCTCCGAGATCACCTTGCCGCGGTCCACCGCCGGGGTCTGCCGGGGAGGAGTCGAACAACGACCGCCCGACGATGTCGTCCCGGTACTCGTTCGGCCCCGGGGTGGGGGACGGGAGGTAGCCCCGGGCCGCCGCCCCACCGCCCATGCCGACCTCGATCAGAGCCATCGCGTCGGGGATGCCGAGACGTGCCCCGATCCATCCGGTGAACGCGATGGCCGCGGTTGCGGCTCCGAAGGTCGTGACGATCCACGCGATGCGAAAGGCTCTTCGATCCATCCTGCACCTCCGCGCGGATGACGTTGCAACGGATGGGCCAGGGTCGTGACCGGGAGACGTCTCGCCCCTGGAGCGCGGGGCCGCGGTCTGGGCTGACAGGTTGGCAGGGGACGGGGTTGGCGGGGGAACGGCCGTGACAGAACGTCACTGGCGGCGGTTCGGGGTACCATGGCGTCTGCCACCGTCTGCGGGGAGAACGCCATGACGAACCGTCTTTCGAGCCTGCCTACCATCGCCACCACCCTGGCCGCGGCGATCCTGACCGCTGCGCCGGCCGGCGCCGTCACCTTCGACGACCCGGCGAGCTTCCAGGAGCTCAACTCCTGGAGCGGCACGTCGCTGGACGTGCCGGGCTATCTGGGCGCGATGATGTTCTCGGAAGACGGGGACATCCTGTACGTGGTGGGGGACTCGGAGCAGTCCGATCATGCCCTCTACGCCGTGCCGGTGACCCGGGATCCCTCCACGCTGCAGGTCACCGACCTGGGACCGGCGGAGGACGTGACCCTGGTCTTCGAGGGGTCGGAGGACGTGACCGGGCTGGACGCGGGTCTGGAGGTCGGCCCGGAGGGCACCTGGTTCTACACCTACTTCCCGGACAACCACCTGGGCGAGCGGCCCGGGGGCGCGGGGGGTGCGGAGACGATCTACGACCTGGATCTGGCGGGGGTGGCCAGCTCGGTGGCCGGGTTGACGTTCTCGCCCCACGTGGATGATCCCCTCAGCGGATTCGGTCAGGCGCAGCTGAGCGTGTGGAACACGACCGAGCTGATGAACCTGCCGCTGACCTCCCTGGGGGGCGGACTGTACGAGCCGGGCACAGCCGAGCTCTTCGCCACCCTGCCCAACGGTTCGTGCGGCGCCATCCAGTACGTGCCCTACGGCCCCTTCGAGGGCGACCTGATGCACGCGGACTGGAGCACAGGCGAGGTGCAGATCCTCGACATCGACCCGGACACCGGGCTCGCCATCGACGCGGACACCGGGCTGCCGACCCTGGGTACGACCAACCCGGTGGACAGCGCGTGGGCCTCGGACATGGGCGTGGGACCCTGGGGGCTGGAGTTCGATCCGCTGACCGGGGACCTGTTCATCTCCACCTGGGCAGGGAACCCGTCGGACACCATCATCCACGTCACCGGCGACGGTTTCTGCTCCGACGAGGACGGGGACGGGTGGACCGACTGCGAGGGGGACTGTGACGAGGGCGACGCCCAGATCCACCCGGGGATGACCGAGGACTGCAACTTCGTGGACGACGACTGCGACGGCGAGGTGGACGAGGGGTTCGACCTGGACGCCGACGGCTACTTCGTCTGCGACGGCGACTGCGACGACGGGGACCCGGCCCAGTACCCGGGCGCCGCCGAGGCCTGCAACGGCGAGGACGACGACTGCGACGGGGACGTGGACGAGGACTTCGATCTGGACCTGGACGGGGTGACCACCTGCGCCGGGGACTGTGATGACGACGACGCCGCCGTGTACCCGGGCGCGGACGAGCTGTGCAACGGGTTGGACGACGACTGCGACGGCGAGGTGGACGAGGACGACGACGGCGACGGCTTCACCTGCGACGTGGACGCCGACGGGGACGAATACGGCACCCCCGAGGACACGGACGAGGACTGCGACC
>CAZITQ010000089.1:1287-34187 GCA_964542165.1 uncultured Rickettsiales bacterium | reverse complement strand
TCGCTGTCGTTGCTCTGCCAGCCCTGGGACTTGTAGATCATGAACATCTTGAAGGTCGGGTAGCCGGCCTTGATGATCTGGGGGATCTCCTCCACCCGGTGGTCGTTCCACTCGGTGATCGCGGGGTGCAGCCCGTAGTCGATGCAGACCCTCGGATCCGCCTCCTCGCGGCGCATCTCGATGGTCTCGGTGACCGTGTTGGGCCTCGACTGGATCGCGAAGTCCAGGAAGCTGGTCACTCCGCCCATGGCCGCGGCCCGGCTGCCGGTGACGAAGTCGTCGGCCGAGGTGGTGCCGCAGAACGGCAGCTGGAAGTGGTTGTGGACGTCGATGGCGCCGGGCAGCACCAGCTTGCCGGTCGCGTCGATGACCTCCCGCCCTTCCAGGTCCAGCCCGATGGCGGCGATGGTCTCGCCCACAATCCCCAGGTCGGCCCGGGTGGTGCCCTTGGAGGAGGCGAGCATGCCGCCCTTGATGACGATGTCGTAGCTCATCGTGTCGGTACCTTTCCGGTCAGGGGAGCTGCTTGACCATGTTGCCGTAGGTCTCGGGGCGGCGGTCCCGGTAGAACTGCCAGGTGTCGCGGACCTCGCGGATCATGTCCATGTTCAGGTCGGCCACCACCAGCTCGTCGTCGTCCTCCGAACCCTCGGCGATGATCTGCCCGCGGGGGTCGACGAAGTAGGACGTGCCGTAGAACTTGCCGATGTTCCACGGAGCCTCGGTGCCCACCCGGTTGATGTTGCCCATGAAGTAGCCGTTGGCCACCGCGTGGGCCGGCTGCTCGAGCTTCCACAGGTACTGGGACAGCCCGGCGACCGTGGCCGAGGGGTTGTAGACGATCTCGGCGCCGTTGAGTCCCAGCAGCCGCGCGCCCTCGGGGAAGTGGCGGTCGTAGCAGATGTAGACGCCCACCTTGCCGAACTGGGTGTCGAAGACCGGGAAGCCCTCGTTGCCGGGCTTGAAGAAGAACTTCTCCCAGAAGCCGGCCACCTGGGGGATGTGCTTCTTGCGGTAGCGGCCCATGTAGCTGCCGTCGGCGTCGATGACCGCGGCGGTGTTGTAGTACACGCCGGGCATCGCCTCCTCGTAGATCGGCACCACCAGCACCATGCCGTGCTTCTTGGCCAGCTCCTGCATCAGGTTCGTGGTGTACCCGCCGGGGATGGCCTCGGCCAGGCCGTACCACTTGCTGTCCTGGGACGGGCAGAAGTAGGGACCGGTGAAGACCTCCTGGAAGCACAGGATCTGCACGCCCTTGGCGGCGGCCTCCTCGATGAACGGGATGTGCTTCTCGATCATCGCGTCCCGGATCTTCTCCACCGATTCCCCGGTGTCGATGGCGTTGGCGCACTGGATCAGGCCGCTTCGGACGATTCTGGACATGCATTCCTCCCGGTCGCTCGATGGGTCGGTCCACCCCCCCCGGACGGAACGTTGTATCGCGCGAGGAGAAAGGTCGTCAAAGGTATTGATCGGGCACGGGCACGGGCACGGGCACGGGCACGAGGTCGGGGATCAGCGAGCGAGCTCGGGGATATCGGACAGGCTGGCGAAGCCGAATCGCTGGGGCGCGAAGGTGTAGGGGAGGTCCCTGCCGCACACCTTCCCGTCCACCAGGTACTCCTTGTCCATCGCCCCCTGGGCCCACGTCAGCACGGTGTCGATCTGGGGTGTGTCCACGCCGGCCAGCTCGGCCACCCCCTTCACCGCCAGCAGGTTGTAGGGCACGTCCTCGGACACGTAGCGGGAGGTGAAGTCGGGGAGGTAGCCGCCCTCGACCTCCTTCATCGGGCAGGTCAGGCCGCGGTAGGCCCGGTTGGTGGCGAAGCGGGTCCGCAGGGTGGAGTCGTCGTCGATGTACTTCTCGTACGCCCGCAGGCACCAGGGGAAGATGTGGCGGACCACGGACAGGTCGAGCCCGGCAATCTCCCCCTCCAGCACGGTCTTCAGCGCGGCGATCTCGTCGGAGACGGTGTACATGCTGTCGGCGATCGCCTGGGACATGCCCTCGTAGAACAGGGGCGGCTCGGCGTACGGGGTCTCCCCGTCCCAGTCGAAGAAGTTCCCGTGCATCACGCAGGGGTGGATGATCTGGGCGATGTTGGACAGGCCGAAGCCCAGGAAGCCGCCGGGTTCGTGGGGCATCGGCACCCGCACCAGCCGGCCCATGATCTCGCCGATCTCCTCGACCTGCCCGATGGGCCGCGAGGTGATCTCCATGAACGGCTTGGTGCCCATCACGTCGATCTCGACGCCGTAGTCGTTCACCCGGCAGGCCCAGGGCAGGTTCTGCAGCGAGAACACCCGGTAGCTGTCCGGCGCTCGGCCCACCGCCGCCATGGCCTCGTCCACGCACCAGTCGAAGCCGTTGGCCGCGCAGATGGTGCCGATCCAGGCGCCCTGGTCCACGTACGGGGCCACGGCGCGCAGGTGGTCGTCGTAGGCCATGGCGGGCAGACAGAGGATCAGGACCTCGCAGCCGGGGACCACGTCCTTGGCTTCCTTGCTCACCGCCACCGGCCGCCCGCGGATCACCAGGTGGTCGTCGTCGGCTCCGTAGCAGACGTGGATCCCGCCCCGGGCGATGCCGTCGCGCCACAGCTCGGCCCGGTCCTTGCGGGGGGCGAATACGTGGCATTCCCAGTCCGGGAGTGCGGCCACCAGGCCGGCCACGGTGTGCGCCGAGTTGCCGGCGCCCAGAACACAGGCTCGTCTCGTCATCGGGATCCTCCCCTCAGGCCTGCGGTCCAGGTGGCGTCCTCCAGCACGGTCTGCACGCTGCCGGCGGTCGTGCCCTGGGAGATGGCCCCCTCCTCGTCCACGGTGGCCTCGGGCAGATAGGCCTTCTCGACCATGTGGCCCGTGGCGATCACCACCTGTCCGTCCAGCTCGTCGGGCCAGGCGTCCAGTCCCTGGATGTAGACCACTCCGCCGTCGTCCAGAACGACGACGGCGCCGCCCTTGGCGTTGCGCGCGGTGCCGACCACCTCCTGGGTCGGTAGCTTGGGGAAGGCCAGCTGGCCCTCGCCGATCCACCAGGTCATGGCCTCCACGCGGAGCTGCCCGGCCTGGACCGCCGGGTCCGCCTCTGCGAGCTTCCGCGCCTCCTCCAGGGGAGCACGGTAGAGACAGAGTCCCCGGAACGACTCGTCGTCCTGCTCTCCGAAGGGGCCGGCGATCACGATGCGCCCGCTCTTCCACAGCCGGCCCAGGTGAGCCAGGTGCTGGGCCTGGAGTTCGGCGCTCTCCGGCGTCTCTTCCGCGGTCCAGGCGTCGCCCTTGCGCAGCAGGACGAGGGTGTAGGACTCGAAGGCGTCGGGGACGAACTCCGCGTCCGCGGTGGGCTCGACGAATCGGGCCTGGGCTCCGGCGGTGGCCGTCGTGGGCGCGGCCAGCAGGAGCCCCAGGAGGACGAGCGTGGCGATGGGCGATGTCGACGTGCGGATCGGCTGCATGGAGTGGCTCTCCCTCGCGTGCGAGAAGGCCCGGATGGCCCGGGACGCCCCATTGTCGCCCAGCGGGCGTGCGCAGCGCGAGCGCGAGCGCGAGCGGCGTGAAACTTCCGTGACAAAGCGGCCCCATCCTGCCCCGGATGAGAGTGAACAAGGATCCCCTCAGCGCGTACACCCACTTCGCCGGATTCGCCGCGGGCGTCGCCGGACTGGTGGTGTTGATCCTGCTGGCTGCCGGTGACGCGCCCAAGACCGTGGCCGTGACCCTGTTCGGCGGCACGCTCGTGCTGCTCTTCCTGGCCTCGGCCAGCTACCACTACTTCGATCTGGGCGAGCGGGGGAACCGCTGGCTGCGGCGACTGGACCACGCCGCGATCTTCCTGTTCATCGCCGGGTCGTACATCCCCCCACTGATCTACACCCTGGAGGGCGCCTGGCGGATCGCGATGCTCTCGGTGGTCGGCGGCCTGGCCGTGGCCGGGGTGGTGATGAAGTTGTTCTGGCTCGGCGGTCCCCGCTGGCTCACCACGGCGTTCTACCTCGCCCTGGGGTGGGTGGTGGTGGTCCCGGCCTACCAGGTGCTGCCCCGCCTGTCCCTCACCAGCGTGTTCTGGGTCACGCTGGGTGGGCTGATCTACACCGCCGGCGCGGTCGTGTACGCCCGCAAGCGCCCGGACCCGCTGCCCGGGGTGTTCGGATTCCACGAGGTCTGGCACCTGTTCGTGCTGGGGGGGGCGGCGAGCCATTTCGTGTTCGTGCTCGACCTGGTGCGACAGCCCTGGTCCGCTGGGTGAGGACTCGTCGGGGTAGACTTGCCCCGGAGGTCGCCGTGCACCCCTTCCCACGCTTCGTCGTCGTTCTCGCTCTCCTCGTCCTCACGACCCCGCCGGCCGTGGCCCAGGACTCCGCCCCCTTCGGCCTCGTGATCCACGGCGGCGCCGGGACCATCGATCCCCAGAAGATGACTCCCGAGCGGGAGGCGGAGTACCGCGAGACCCTGGAACGCGCCCTCGCCGCGGGGTACGCCGTGCTCGAGGGCGGCGGCAGCGCGATGGACGCGGTGGAGGTGACCCTCGTGCTGCTCGAGGACTCTCCCCTCTTCAACGCGGGCAAGGGCGCCGTATTCACCCACGCAGGGACCAACGAGATGGACGCGTCGATCATGGACGGCGGATCGGGGGAGGCCGGTGCCGTGGGCGGTGTGACCCGGGTGCGCAATCCGATCCTCGCGGCTCGGGCGGTGATGAACCGCACGTCCCATGTGCTCCTCGTGGGCCCGGGCGCCGACCACTTCGCCGAGGAGGCCGGGCTGGCCATGCAGTCCCCCGAGTACTTCCACACCGAGCGGCGCTGGGAACAGCTGCAGCGGGCCATCGAGCGGGAGCGAATCGAGCTGGACCACGGGTCGGACACCCCCGAGAGCAGCTCCCCGCCGGGCGCGGACAAGCACGGAACCGTCGGTGCGGTGGCCCTGGACCGCAGCGGGAACCTGGCCGCTGCCACCTCCACCGGCGGATTGACCAACAAGCGCTGGGGCCGCATCGGCGACTCGCCCATCGTGGGGGCGGGTACGTACGCGGACAACGCCACCTGCGCGGTCTCCTGTACAGGCCACGGCGAGTACTTCATCCGCCAGGCGGCGGCGTTCTCGGTGTCTGCCCGGATGGCCTGGGCTGGTGCCTCCCTGGAGGAGGCGGCCCGGGCCGTCATCCACGATCAGCTGGGCCCCATCGGGGGCACCGGGGGCCTGATCGCCCTCGATCGCGAACTCCACGTGGCGACCCCGTACAACACGGCAGGCATGTACCGCGGCTGGAGGCTCTCGGATGGTCGCCACGAGGTGAAGATCTGGGAGGATTGAACGACGGCGACGTCCCCCACCTCGTGCGACGGGACTTGCGATTCCCTTCAAAACGGTTCATACAACGGGCGGACGGGTGGTCTGCGATCCGGACTGAACGGCATCCCCGGCGCCCGGCCGCGCCCGACGGACCTGGAGACGGCACATGGCTCACGCACTGGCCCTGGACAGCCGTGACATCGCGCTCGACCTGCACGGTTTGCTCAAGGACCTGGACCCTGCGCGATGGCGAGACGGCCTGGAGGCGGCGGTCCGGGAACGCCTGGACGAACTGCAAGCGCGCATCACCGGCCTCGAGGAGCAGTTCGACGACCTGCGAGAGACCTGCACGGACGAGACCCAGGCGGTGGTGACCGAGACCCTGACCGCCCTGGACGAACGCTTCGCCTCCCTGTCGGAGCTGGTCCGCGAGTACGCGCCGGCCGACGGGCTCCCGATGCCCGACCTCCGCAAGGAGTGGATGACCTTCCGGGCCCGCCTGCAGCCCGCGTACGAGGGGCTGGCGGACGGGCTTCGGCTCGTGGACATCCACGTGCCGTCCCTGCGTCCGACAAACTACGCACGCAACGTCTTCCACGTGGCCATGGCGCTGATGTGCCTGGTGCTGGTGGAGATGGTGCTGCCGGTGGCGTGGATGCGTCTGGCGGCCTTGTGCGTGGCCGCGTCGGCCTGGCTGATGGAGCTGGGCAAGCGCCGCAACGCGCGGGTCGATCGGCTCACCTGGCAGGTCCTGGGCAAGATGGGGCACCCCTACGAGCGGCGCCGCATCAACTCGGCGACCTGGTTCTCCACCGGCCTGTTCACCCTGTCCCTCACCGGCTCGCACCTGGTCTGCGCCCTCTCGCTGGCGGTGCTGGGGCTCGCGGACCCGGCGGCCGGCCTGGTGGGGAGACGCTGGGGACGCATCAAGCTGGTCCGCGGTCGCTCCCTGGAAGGCACGACGGCGTTCGTGGTGGCCGGCACCGTCGCGTGCCTGGCGACCCTGGGCATCTGGCACGCGAGCCTGGGGTGGCCGCTGGCCCTTGGCCTGACCGCGAGCGCGGTGTTGCCCGCCGCCTTTGCCGAGCTCTACTCGCGGCGGATCGACGACAACCTCCTGGTCCCGATGGCGGCCGCGGCAGGCGCCGCAGCCTTCGCGATGATCGCTGGAATCCTCCTCTGATCGGTGTACTTCGGAGGGGCCTCGCAGGGAATCTTTCTGCGTCCGGATGCGCTTACTGATTGACGCTCGCGGATCGGAGCGTATGGTAATGCGATTCACCACGACGCCAGGATCCGCCCCACCAAGGGCCCAACGAGTGGCCTGAACGGGGGCGCCAGGCGCAGCCGCAGAGGCGGCAGGAATGGCAGGCTGAATGGCGGACAGGTATCCAGTCGCGCACACGAGCGCGGTTGCTCCTAGTGGCTCCGCGGCCACGGAGGAGACCTCTTCGAACGACCGACAGCCCCGGCTGACCACCGATCAGCTCGACGACGTGATGTACCTCCTGGCGGAGATGGATGTCCGGCCGGGGGAGACCAACGACGTCGCCAAGAAGGTCGCGCAGCAGCGGTTCGCCGCCGAGGCGGACCGGCTGTTCGAGGATCGCCGGGCGGTGGCAGCGCAAGACGACGAGCCGGGGACGGGTCGCGACCCGGTCCGCAGCTACCTGCGGCGCATGGGAGCGGTCTCGCTGCTCAGCCGGGAGGGCGAGATCGCCCTGGCGAAGCGGATCGAGGAGGCGGACATCGACGGCCGCCTGGCCGTGCTCTACTCCCCCATCAGCATGTCCCAGTCCCTGAACCTGGGGGGCGCCATCGAGCGCCGCCGGGGTGACCTGGACCCGGAGGAGCTGACCGACGAGGCCCTGGAGCAGCTGGAGCGCCAGCGCCAGGGCATCGTCGTCACCGGGCGCGAGATCGAGGGCCTGAAGGTCCGTGGCGCCGCGGACGGCCCGCCGTCGCCCGACGACGAGGCCAAGATCGAAGCCCTGCAGACCGACCTGTACGAGGCGAATCGTGCCTTCCCCATCGGCCCCCACCAGTTCCGCGCCATCGCCTCGGCGCTGATCGAGCTGGGCGAGGACGCCCACCGGCAGGCCTCGTACGTGGAGCGTTGCACCTCCGCCGCCGGGATGGACCTCGCGACCCTGCTGCGGGCGCTGCAGCGGGTGCGGCAGGCATCCAGCGACGCGGAGCGCCGCCTGGCGGCCGGCGACATCCACGCCCTCGAGCGCCTGGTGGGCAAGGCCGCTGACGCCCTGGCGAGGATCGAGACCCGGGGCGGCATGCCCATCGAGGACCTCATCCACGTGGGCCGCGCCCTGCGCGACGCTGCCGCCCGGGGTGAGGCCGCCCGCACCGAGCTGGTCGAGGCCAACCTGCGGCTGGTCGTCAGCATCGCCAAGAAGTACGTGAACCGCGGCCTGCCGTTCCTGGACCTGATCCAGGAAGGGAACATCGGCCTGATGCGGGCCGTGGAGAAGTTCGAGTACCGGCGGGGGTACAAGTTCTCCACCTACGCCCACTGGTGGATCCGCCAGGCCATCACCCGGGCCATCGCGGACCAGGCGCGCACCATCCGCGTGCCCGTGCACATGATCGAGTCGATCAACAAGCTGATGCGGACCAGCCGCTACCTGGTCCAGCAGCTGGGCCGGGAGCCCACGGTCGAGGAGCTGGCCGAGCTGCTCGAGCTGCCCCCGGAGAAGGTGCGGGTCATCCTGCGCAGCGCCAAGCTGCCGCTGAGCCTCGAGACTCCGGTCGGCGAGGAAGACGACTCCACCCTGGGCAACTTCATCGCGGACCGTGACGCGGTCGACCCCATGGAGGCCGCCGAGATTCGCAACCTCTCGGACTGCACCCGCCAGGCCCTTTCGACCCTCACCCCGCGGGAAGAGCGGGTCCTTCGCCTGCGCTTCGGGATCGACGAGGACTCGTCCCACACCCTCGAGGAGGTGGGCCAGGAGTTCGCGGTCACCCGCGAGCGGATCCGCCAGATCGAGGCCAAGGCCCTGCGCAAGCTGCGCCGCCCCGAGGTCTGCGACGGGTTGAGCTCCTTCTTCGACTACTGATCCCGCTCGTTCCCCGGTCCCGTCCCATCAATACGACTTCGACGGCACCTCTGCGGCCACCTCGTAGTACGCCGGCGCCGCGCCGTTGCGGTCGGTGATGTAGATCGCCGTCGCGTCCCACCCGCCGAACCCCGATCCCCACTGCAGATTGGTCATCCAGCCGCCGCCGGGGACCTCCATCAGGGTCTCGGGCCCGGAACCGTCGGGTGCGTAGCGCAGCAGCCGCCGTCCCTGGTGCAGCACGTACACGTTGTCGCAGGCGTCGACGCCCATGCCCAGCAGCTCGCCGCCGTCGGGGCTCTCCGCCCAGGGCTGGGGCTCCGCGGTGGGAGTGCCATCCCCGTCCACCGGTACGGCATACACCCCGTCCGAGGTGCCGAAGTAGAGGGTGTCGTAGCCGGCGCTGAAGGTCATGCCGTTGGGGTAGCTGAGGACACCGGACTCGATGATCACCTCCACCGCCCCCGAGATCGGATCGATGCGGAGCACGCCCATCAGGTCCGACAGGAAGACCTTGCCGCCGGGGTGGATGTCGATGCCCATCGGGTAGCCCAGGGCCCCGTAGATCACCGTGGTCGTGCCGTCCATCGCCACCCGGTAGAGGGTCGACGTGTCCACGTTGGCGTACACCAGATCTCCGTCCGGCAGCATCCGCATGCTCGCCGGCCCCCCGGGTCCCCCCGGCGTCACGGCGAACGGGGTCACCGTGCCCGGTGGGTACTCCTGCTTGAACAGCGCGTTGGAGTCGTGGCTGATCAGGTGGCCCTGATCGTCGAAGGCGAAGTCCTCGGAGGCGTACAGGCCCTGGAGCGTGGCGTGGGGGAGGGGACCGGCGGGCAGCGCTCCGCAATCCACCTCCGTGGTGTCGTCGTCGCCCGTGGTGTCGTCGTCGCCGGTGGCGTCGTCGTCCCCCGTGGTGTCGTCGTCGCCGGTGGCGTCGTCGTCGTCCCCCGTCGCGTCGTCGTCGCCGGTGGTGTCGTCGTCGTCCGAGGTCGCGTCGTCGTCGTCGTCGCCGGCCGTCGGGCAACCCGCCAGCGGGGATGCCGACCACAGGACGCAGGCGGCGAGGATCAGGTGGCTTCGCGTCATCGTCTCCCTCCCAGGGGCCATCGAGCATACACCCCCGACCGGAAACCGGGCGTGGGCTGCTATCCTGCGGCTTCGGATCGAGGGACGGCCGGTGACGCGCGATCGAAAGCCCGAGGACCACGGACGCGACGGGGGTGTCGACACCGACGCGACCACCGCGTGGTCCGCGACCGAGTCCATGGGCCACACGGTCCCGAACTCGCCAGACGGCCTCGATCGCCGCGGAGACGAGGCGTCGGACGAGGTCCCCGGGGATCCGGTCCAGGCGGGGACCCGGATCGACAACTTCCAGGTGGTGCGGCAGATCGGCCGCGGAGGTATGGGCGAGGTGTACCTGGCCCGGGACGTCCGTCTGGGCCGTCTGGTGGCGCTCAAGGTGATCCAGCGGAGGATCCTGGGCTCCGGAGAAGCCATCGCCCGCTTTCTGTTCGAGGCCCGGACGACCGCGCGATTCAATCATCCCCACATCGTCACCGTGCACGCCGTGGGCGAGTTCGAGGGCAGCCCCTACCTGGCGCTCGAATACCTGGAGGGGCACAACCTGCACCAGCGGATGAAGGAGCGTCAGCCCAGCTTCCGCGAGGCGCTGCGCTTCGGGCGGGCCATCGCCGAGGCCCTGGCCGAGGCCCATTCCGCCGGTGTCCTGCACCGGGACCTCAAGCCCGCCAACGTCCTCATTCCCCGGGACGGCCGACCCCGGGTCGTGGATTTCGGCCTCGCCAAGACCCTGCGTCAGGAACCCAGCGGGGGCGCCCACTACCGCGGCGCCTCGGCGGAGTTCTCCGTGGCCGAGCTCCGGGGGCAGAAGCCCCTGCTCTACGGGACACCGGCCTACATGTCGCCGGAGCTGTGGAAGGGGGGGGAGAGCACCGAAGCCACCGACATCTGGGCCCTGGGGCTGCTCCTCCACGAGCTGTTCGCGGGGGTGCACCCCTACCGCGGCGACGGCGCCGTGGAGCCGCTGATCCTCCGGGTCTGCTCGAGGCAGCGGGTGCCCCTCCACGAGGTCGTCAGGCGGCTGCCCGAGAGCCTGCGGCGGGTCATCGAGGCCTGTCTGGAGAAGAAACCGGAGCGCCGTCCACGGGCCGAGTCCGTGGCACGCCGGCTGGCGGACCTGCTGGACCGGCGCCCGGGCGATCTCTCGGAAGACGAGAGCCCGTTCCCGGGCCTCAATCCCTTCACCGACCGCCATGCTGCGCTCTACTTCGGCCGTCGAGGTGAGATCGCGGCGTTCCTGGAGCGGACCCGCACCGAGGGCACGCTGGCGGTGGTCGGACCCTCGGGCTCGGGCAAGACCTCGTTCGTCCAGGCCGGGATCATCCCACGGCTCCAGGAACAGGGGCCGTGGCTGGTGGTCCAGCTGAGACCGGGTGGGAACCCGTTCGCGACGCTCGCGCGCCGCCTGGCGGGTCTGGGCTCCCGGCCTCCCTCCGCGGCGGGGGACAGGATCGGTGTAGCGGCGGATTCGCAGGCGCGGACGGCGGAGTTCGCGCGGGGGGACGCGGGGGAGTCCGCGACCCGGTCGGCCCAGCCGCCGCCCGAGGATCCGGTGGACGAGGCTGCCATCGCAGCGATCGCACAGCAGCTGCGCGCCTCTCCCCGGCTCCTGACCCTGCATCTGCTGCGCCGCTCCGAGGAGGCGGGGTGTCGGGTCCTGCTGTTCGTCGACCAGCTGGAGGAGCTGCACACCCAGGTGGAGAGCGACGAGACCCGACGGGCGTTCATGGAGGCCATCTGCTCCGCGGCCGACGATCCCGC
Organism: uncultured Rickettsiales bacterium; assembly: GCA_964542165.1. GTDB lineage: Bacteria > Myxococcota_A > UBA796 > UBA9615 > CAYRNR01 > CAYTBN01. The sequence continues at coordinate 22,971 of CAZITQ010000089.1, read as the reverse complement.
GGGGCCGGTCCGGGTGGTGTTCACGCTGCGCGACGACTACCTGGGGCGGCTGGCCTACGGCGCGTCGGTCCGCAACGCCCTGAGCCGGGTCGCCGTACTGCGGACGCTGGGCCGTGATGCGCTCCGAGAGGTCCTGGTCCGGCCCCTGGAGATGGTCCACGGGAGCTTCGACGACCCCTCCCTGGCCGACGAGATGGTGGCCGCGGTGGAGGGGGAGCGCACGGCGTTGCCTCTGCTGCAGTTCGCGGCCCGGACCCTCTGGGAGCGGCGCGCACAGGGATCGCGGCAGCTGCGCCGAGCGGACTACGAGGCCGTCGGAGGTGTGGCGGGAGCCCTGGCCGAGCACGCGGACGCGGTGCTCCAGGGGTTCAGTGCGGGGCAGTTGCGTGCCGCTCGGGAGCTGTTGCTGCGGCTGGTGACGCCGGAGGGGACGCGCCGGACCCTGACCCGGGCCCAGGCCCTCGAGGATCTCGGTGACGACGGCGAGCAGGCCCTCGTCCGCCTGGCCCACTCCCGGCTCGTCGTGCAGCGCCGCGGCGTGGGGGAGGCCGGCGCCGAGAGCGAGCTGGAACTGGCTCACGAGTCGTTGATCCACACCTGGACCCAGCTCGGGACCTGGCTCGAGGAGAACCGGGAGGAGCGCGCGATCCTGGCCCAGGCGGAGGAGGCTGCGGCCCTTTGGGACCGCCGCGGTCGCCGGGACGAGGAGGTGTGGCGGGGAGACGCCCTCCGCGACGGGCTCAGGCTCCTCACCGCGGGGACGGTGGCCATCCCACCGCGGGTCGCCGAGTTCCTGGCCGTGGGACGCCGCGTCGAGACCCGGCGGGCGCGCCGACGGCGGCGGGGGACCCTGGCCGGCGTCGGTGCCCTCGCCGTCGTGGCCCTGGGGGCCCTGATCGTCGCGGGGGCGCTCGCCGAGAAGGAGCACCAGGCCCGTCAGGCCCGGGAGGTGGCCGAGGCGCGTCGAATCGAGGCGCTGGTCGAGGGCGCATCCACCGCCCTGGCCCGGGGAGCCTTCCTCGAAGCCCGGGCCAAGGTCCGGACCGTGCTCGAGGAGAGGGACTCCCCCCTGGCCCGCGCGCTGTGGTGGCGACTGGAGGGAGAACCCTGTGTGTGGGACCTTCCCGCGGGCTCCGGGGGCAACGCGGTCGCCTTCGCCCCCGACGGCCGCTCGGTGGCCCTGGGGACCGCCGCCGGGATGATCAACCTCATCGACCGGGGGACCGGAGAGCGGCGGACGTTGCGGGGCCACTCGGACCAGGTGTACGCCCTGGCCTTCTCGCCCGATGGCGCTACGCTGGCCTCGGGTACCTGGGGGGGAGATCTCTGGCTCTGGGATCTGCGCACGGGCACGTCGCGCGAGCTCGGTCGTCATGGAGACGCGATCCAGGATCTCGAGTTCGACCGGGACGGGGGGAGGCTGGTCAGCGTGGGTGGGGACCAGGTCATGCGGATCTGGTCGGTGGCCGAGGGCTCGGTTCTCGCCGAATGGACCGATCTGGGCGCCCGGCTGTATTCGGTGACCTGGTCTCCGGACCAGGCGACCGTGGCCGCGGGTGGCCGCGACGGGGTGATTCGCCTGCGCTCCGCGGGCGGGGAGGGGACGCACAGGGACCTCGAAGGTCGGCCCCTCGCCGTGCCGGGGCTGGCGTTCTTCCCCGACGGCAGCCGGCTGGTGGCCGCCAACGGGGTCGAGCTGTGGGTCTGGGATCCGGCCACCGGCGAGGTGGACCAGCGGCTGAGGGGGCACACCGCGCTGGTGTGGGACGTCGCGCTCGCCGACGGAGGACGGACCGCGATTTCGGGTAGCGCCGACGCCACCGTTCGCGTGTGGGATCTGGGCCAGGGGAGGGAGATCGGCCAGGTCCAGGCCCACGAGGGAGACCTGGCGGCCCTCGCGTTGTCCACCGACGAACGGTATCTGGTCACCACCGGTGACGACCATCGGGTGAGGCTCTGGGCGGTGGATCGCCTGGCGGCTCACCGTCCGGACATCCCCCACGCGGAGGCGGTGGTGGGACTGGGGGTGCACCCCGGAGGCACGCGGATCGCATCCGCGGGCAACGATACGACGGTGAGGGAATGGGACGTGGCCACCGGTGAGCTCGTGCGCGTGCGCGAGCACAAGATCAGTCAGCTGCGCTCGCTGGCGTTCAACCCGACGGGGGAGATGCTCGCCGTGGGGGACCGTGAACGGCTGGTTCGGCTGTGGCTCGGCAATGGGCGGGGCACCCTGCTACGCCCCTGGGCCGGGACCACCACCGACCTGGCGTTCAGCGGCGACGGCCAGACCCTGGTCGCGACCCACTCCGCCCAGAAGGTCACGGTCTGGTCCGTGGAGAGTAGGGCGTTGCTGCACACCTACGAGCGGCACCGGGACACCCCGGAGGGGGTGGCCATCCACCCCGACGGGCGCCTGGTCGCCACCTCGGACCGATTGGGTGAGGTCCACCTGTGGGAGCTGACCACGGGGAAGCTCCGGCGGGTGCTGGATGTGAGCGACCAGCCGGTCTGGGGCATCGCGTTCCATCCCGACGGCCGGTACCTCGCCACCGGGGGGAGTGACGGGATCATCCGCCTGTGGGATTCGAGGACGGGTGCGCACGAGGAGGTGGTCTCCCTCGGCGCCAGGACCTACTACCTGTCCTTCGACCCCGCCGGAGAGCGGCTCGCCGTGCCCTGCTCCGACGGCGTCGCCCGGATCGTCGACCTGACCGACCGGGAGGTGACCGAACTCCGCGGGCACCGCGGGGAGGTCAACGTCGCCCGGTTCACCGTCGACGGATCGCAGGTGGCCACCACCAGCGACGACGGCACGGTCCGGCTGTGGGACGCGGACACGGGACGCCCGGCCTGGTTCGGGACGGTGCTGACGGACGAACCGGCCGTGTTGCATGGACACCGGGGATGGACCGCGTCGGGGGCGGAAGGGGAGACCTTCGCGGTTTCGCCCGAGGACGCCTGGAGAGCCGCCGTCGACGAGCGCGGGAGGACGGGGCAGGTCTCGCCCTCGGGGGCGCTGCTGTGCCTGGCGACCTTCGACGGGGCGATGGAGATCTGGGACCTGACCGCGGACCGGATGGGGGGGCGAGCGGAGGAGGTGGGCACGGCGGACCAGCTCGCGGCGACCGACGTCGGCTGCGCCCTCCTGGTCGACGCGACCCAGCGCGCCTCGCTGCTGGCGCCCGACGGCGCCCTCGTCCCCCTGGCCGAGGGGGCCACCGCGGTGGGGGCCGCGCCGGACGAGGCGCTCGTGGTCGCGGGCAACGAGGTCCTGGCGTACGGGGAGTCCGGTAGCCACAGAGCGGAGGGACCGTTCGGCGGCGGCGCGGTCTCCGTGGCCCGCGCCGGGGACCGGATCGTGCTGGGCTACCCCGAGGGCAGCATCGAGATCGTGGATCCCTCCGGCGGGGCACCGGCGGTCCTCCTCGACGAGCCCCCGGCCAGCAGGCCCCTGCGCCTGGCCGCCGGCCCCGGCGACATCGTCGTCGCAGGCTTCGCCGACGGGTCCCTCGGCCTCTGGTACGCCGGGGACGGCACCCTGCTCGAGCACCGGCGACTCCACGGTCCCCTGGTCCACCTGCGGGTGGGCAATCGGTCCCTCGACGCCGCCACCGAGCTCGGGGACCATCGCTCAATGGACCTGGGCGCGTTGGACAGCTCGTACCCGGACCTGCTCGACCGGGTGCGGTCGGGCACGCCAGTCGTCTGGGAGCGGGGGACCGCAGTCCTCGAGGGCGCTCCCCCGCCCTGATCGGTGGGTCGGTTCCCGGGTCAGATGCTCGTGCCGCCATCGCCGAAGAACGAGTCGATCCGGCGTTGCTCGTTCAGGTTCGTCCGGATGCCCTCGATCCTCTCCTCGACACCGTCGGATCCGTGAACGGCCACATAGCGGTCCATCACCAGCATGGCGGTCTCATGGTCGCCAGCCAGGTCCAGGACGGCGGCCTTGTTGAGCAACGCCAGCCGGTGGTCCGGATGTTGCCGGAGGATCCGGTCGTATTCCGCCACCGCTGACTCCAGATCCGCGAGACCACGCAGGGCGATGGCCAGACCCAGCCTGGCGTCCACGCTGTCGGGATCCGTGCCCAACGCCGACTGGAAGCAGGCGTGGGCTCGGGAGTAGGCCCCGAACTCGAGCACCAGGAAGCCCAGGTTCAGGTTGGCCTCCAGATGGGTGGGATCCAGGGCCAGGGTGCGCTGGAACTCCGCGGATGCGAGGCCGGGATCCCCGAGAGCCAGGTAGGCCAGGCCGAGCATGTTGTGGGCCTCTGGATCCTCCACCAGTCGGTCGTCGGCCATCTCCACCACCAGGAGCACCATCGCAAAACGATCGTGCTCGAGGTAGCTCCGCGCCAGCATGGAGTAGGCGCCCACGTGGTCCGCGTCCTCGCCGAGCAGAGCCTGGACCTCGGCCTCGGCATCCGCCAGGTCTCCGGCCTGGCCCCGTGTGACAGCGATGGCGAACCGGGCACGCGCGTGACGCGGGTCGAGGGCCAGGGCGTCGAGGAAGAGGGACATCGCGAGCTCGGTGTCCCCCGACCTCGCCGCGAGCAGTCCGGCGCGGACGTGGTCGTCCGGACCGGGCGGAACCACGGTTTCCGGCTCCAGCACCGGGATCGCCGTCTGCGGCGGCCGATGGGTGACGCATCCAGCGAAGGTGAACAGGAGCAGAACCGGGACGAATCGAACGAACTGCGCGCGCATGACAACCCTCCTTCCGACAGAACGACTCGTCGCGGGATGGGTCACGGTCGACCCAGGCCCTCGACGGCGCGATCATGGCGAGATCGCAGGGAGTGATCTCATGCCCCTCTCCTTCGACTCCGCGAACCAGGGCGCCGTGGCCTTCGGGTTCTTCAACGTCGACGTGGACCTGCTGTTGCTCGACACGGCGCTGTTCTACGCAGACGAGTTCGCCACCGCGGTGGACCGGGTCGCGGCGGCGGACGGGGAGACCGCGCTCGACGGTCCGTTGGTCGGGTACCGGGCCGGGGATGCCCGGGCCCTGGGCAACACGATGGGTGCGATCCATGGCTTCGATCGCGGCGGCCTGATCGGAGCCGTCTACGACCTGTTCCCCTTCCCGGATCGGCCCGAGGATTTTCGTCAGCACCCGGACGGCGCGCGGAACCGCGGAGCCGTCGGCCCCCTGCTGGAGGCGTGGACCTCCCCGATCTCCCACCGTTGGGTCGTGGATCCCGGGGCCCGGACCGTGGAGATCGCCGGCGTCACCTTCGCCTGGCCCTGGTTCCGGGAGCTGGTGGCCTACGTCTGGCGCGGCGGGTACCCCCGGTGGCGCGACGGACGGCGGCCGGGGTACCTGGTGCCCATGAAGCGGGCCGTCGAGGGATCCACCCACCCCCTGTTCGACGGGCAGGGGTGGGATCTGCGCCTGATCGACACCCGGGGATGAGCAGCCCGGGCCGGGCTACAGGGTGTCCTCGTCGTCCTGGGGTTCCTCGTCCTCGGAGGCGGCCGGACGGGTCGCCTGGTAGTTCGACCACTGGGCCCGGAGCGTCTCCGGGCGGTCCAGCGGGGCCTGGACGTGGAGCCCGTCCTGCTTGGCGGCCGCCTTTGCCTGGTAGAACACCTCCCGGTCGGCGTCGTCGAGGACCAGCGCGAGGATGAAGGTCTTGTTCGGATCCAGGGATCGGCAGAACCTGCGGAACGCCGACTCGGGGTCGGAGAGCTGGGCGAGGGGGGTGCGCGCGCCGTTGTGAAGCACGGCGTCCCCGTCCTCGCACAGCACGTACTCGACCTCCTGGGAGACGGCCTCGTTCGGGTCGACGATCATCGCGGGTTCCACTCCTGTCTCTCGGCCACAGCCAATGGCGTCTTCTCCACCTCAGAGCTTGCAGGTCGCCTTCTTGCCGCGCCGGTCCCGGACCTCCACGGTGAAGACGAGCTCCTGGGGATTGTTGACCTTGGTCCCCTCGAAGGGCGTGCCCGCGACGAGCCCGGACTCCGAGAGTTCGAGCCCAGGTGGCATCTTCCCGTCGATCACGGCCCATCGGTAGGGAGGCACACCGCCCATCGCCGCGAGCTGGACCTGGTAGGGGATCGACGCCCGGGCGTTGGGCAGGGCCTCGGTGGTGATCTTCAGCTCCTGGACCGGCGGCCGGGTCCAGAACAGGATCAGCGCGGCCAGCAGGGCGACGACGGCGACCAGCAGCAGGCCCGCCGCCAGGAACAGCCAGGCCAGCGGCAGCATCCGCTTCACCCGGACGGGGTAGGTGGCCGACGCCGTCTCGCCCACCCGGTCCGAGAGCCGGACGGTGACCTCGAAGTCCCCGGAGCCGCGCGGCGTTCCGAAGATCCGGCTGCCTGCGAACTCGAGTCCCTCGGGGAGGCCGTCGGCTCCCTCGATCGCGTATCCACCCCCGCCGCCCTCGCAGGCGATGCTGAGGTCGGTCGGTGTGCCGACCACGAGCTCGGGCAGCGCCTCGGTCAGCACCCGCAGGGGACGCACCTCGCGCTCGGTGAGGATGTCGAACGCGACCTCGGCGTGGGTCTTGGCCGGCCGCTCCTCCGCGTCGCGCACGGCGAAGATCGCCTCGAACACGCCCGCCTCGGTGGGCGCACCGGACACCAGGCCCGTCGCCGGGTCCAGGCTCAGGCCCTGCGGGAGGGCACCCTCCACGAGCTCCCAGGAGTACGGCGGGTACCCCCCCACCGCGGTCAGGGCGAACTCCAGGGGCTCGGCGACCTGCGCCATCGGGCCGCGGGTGTGGATGATCTCCACGGCCTGCCATGGCGGATGGACGGCCATCGACAGCTCGCGGTTCGCCCGGGCCCCCCGGCTGTCCTCCACCTCCAGGGTCACCGGCCACTGCCCATGGACGGTGGGTCTGCCGGTGAGCATCCCCGCCTCGGTGATCGCGAGCCCGGGCAGGGGCGGATCCTCGGCGGCCGACCAGCGGTAGGGCGGGTACCCCCCCTCGCCGGAGAGCGCCAGCTGCAGCTCGTCGCCGATGCGGGCGTCCGGGAGCTGGACGGTCCGGATCTGCAGCGGCTCGGGTTCCTGTCCGGGCGGCGGCACGACCCGCAGGGCGAGGGGCTCGCTCTCGGCCGTCGTTCCCTCCTGATCGCGCACGACCAGCACGACCTGGTGCTCCTGCGCCTTGCGTCCGGGTACGCCCTCGATGCCGTCCCGCTCGTCGGTCAGATCGAGCCAGCGGGGCGGGTCCCCCGACAGGCGCCACTGGTAGGGCGGGACCCCTCCCTCCGCCGACAGCTGCAGGCGGTAGGGATGCTCGCCCACCGCGACGGGTAGGTCGCGGGTGGTGACCAGGAGGGGGGGGATGGGGGGCGGCGGGGGGTGCTGTTCGGTGACCTCGATCGTGAACGTACCCCGGGCCTCGGTCAGCGTCGGCGTCCGGACACCGAGGGTCAGATCGTAGGTCCCGGACGCCCGGGGCTTGCCCGCGAGGTGGCCGTCTCGCGTGAGGCGGAGGCCCCGGGGCAGGTCTCCTTCCGCGAACCACTCGTAGGGCGAGTTGCCCCCCTCGGCCGCGAACGCCAGGTCGTAGGGCTTGCCCGCGAACGCCACCGGGAGGTCCCCGGCGGTGCGGATGACCAGCGGCTGCGCCGCCAGGGGCTGGGTCCGGGTCAGGGGGAGCTCGAGCTGCCGGGTGTCCGTGAGGACCTCACCCTCCTCGCCCTGGAGCCGGGACGAGCACTCGACGGTGACGCTGTAGACCTGCTCGGTCTCCGCGTCCGCGGGCATCGCCGGCAGGCCGTGGATCCGGCCGCTGTCCTCGTCCAGCACCAGCCCCTCGGGGAGGGCCCCGTCGGTGACGACCCAGCGGTACTTGCCCGCGCCCTCCTGGGCGCTCAGCCACACCGAGTAGGGGGTGGCCTCGTAGGCCGTGGGCAGGGCCTCGGTGACCACGGAGGGACCATGGCTGGCGACGATGCCCCCGACCAGCAGGACGGCCACGACCAGGAGGAACGCCAGGCCCCCGATGGTGTTGGCCAGCACGTCCAGGAACGGCGTGCCGAACAGCTCGCCTCCCTCGGCGCGGGACCTACGTCCCATGGTCGTGCCCTCCCCGGGGGGCGCCCCTCGGTCGCCTGCGCTCAGTCATTCGGTCGACCGTCACCGCCGCCCCGCGAACCCGACGAGCGTTCGCGATCTTCGAGGGCCTCGAGGATCTTGCGCAGCAGGCGCTCCTCGCGGGAGGGGATGTGGGACGTGGTCGGATCGGGGAGTCGCTGTTCGAGGATGTTCGCCAGGTTGTCCAGGGAGCCGGTCATCTGGTCCACCACCGCGCCCACCCCGCCCTTCGGTAGATCCAGCTGTCTGGCGATCAGCGCGGGCAGCTTGTCCTTCAGGTCCGTCATCGCCATGCCGGTTCGGGCGTTCAGCTGTGTGATGACCTTGTTGGGCACGTCGTCGATGGTGACCACCAGGCGTTCGGTCTCCGGTGACGACTCCTGGAACAGCCCGCACACCCGATCCACGCAGACCCCGTCCAGCCGATCCAGGACGCCCTCCTCGACCCGGCGGACCTGGGCCATGACGAGGCCGACGACCACGCTGAGCAGCAGGGCGAGCAGGGTGGTGTCGAAGGCGGTCCCCAGCTGGCCGGTGACCAGGGGCAGCTCCGCGCGCACGGCCTGGAAGTCCGCGGCCCCCTCCAGGGCGACCGCGAATCCGCTGATGCCCCCGCCGATCCCCAGCACCGTTCCGATGAACCCCAGGGTGGGGATCAGCCAGACCAGGTAACGCAGGGTGGCATAGCGGGTCTCGAGCTCCGCGTGGTCGAGCTCACCCCTCGCCTGGAAGTAGGCGTCGAGCTCGCGGGTGCTGTGGGTGTTGCGCAGGCGGCGCAACCCGTGTCGCATGCGGTGGAACGACCGGGTCGACTGGAATCGCTCGAAGTCGGAATCCGCGAAGGCCCCGAGCACGAGATCCGCGCTGTCCGCCGTCAACGCGTTGGCGAACTCGTCCCGGTCGAGGACCTGAACGACCGCGTCCACGGCGACGTTCTCGGACCGATGGGACAACCACCGTCGCCCCAGGAGCACCAGCGTCAGCCAGAAGCAGTACACCGTCACGTACTGGATCCAGCTCCTCTCGAAGAACAGCTGGCGCGTGTGGCTCTCCTCGGAGGTCACCAGCCAGACCAGCGCGAAGGAGACACCCGTGGCCACCAACGCGATGGCCATGGCGAGCCCGGCGTGGAGCGTCGATCCCGCCCGCGCCGGTCCGCCCTCGTCCGCGGAGCCACCGTCCTCGGTGCGGTCCACCTCGTCGTCACGCATGATCCGTCACTCCCCGTCGCCGGATGGCGACTTCCGTGGCCGGCGTCCCCCCGGCGTCGGCTGCTCGTCCAGGGTCGTCTGGATGCGCCCCAGCGAGCGCTGGATCTCGTCCATCGAGCCGGACAGGTCCTTGTGGGACCGGGCCAGCTCCGACTCCACCTGCAGTATCCGCGCGGAGAGGATCTCGGTCTCCCCTGCCTGTCGCTCGAGCTGGGCGGCCAGGTCGCCGCTGGCGGACTCCGCCGCGGGGGGCGGCGCGGCCGCGAGGTCCTCGAGACGCCGGTCGAGGCGCTCCAGGGTGGCCGACAGGGTTGCGAGTTGCTGTTCCTGGCGCTCCAGGGCCGCCCCGCGCTCCTCGCTCTCGCGGCGAAGCTGCTCGTCGGCCGCGCTCTCCTCCAGCCGTCGGCTCTCGTCGGACTGTCGGCTCTCCACCGCGGCGGCCTGATAGGTCTCGAGCTTCTCCTCGAGGGCGCGGACCGCGTCGGCCAGCTGGGGATCGACGATCGTCTCGACTCTGTCGGTTCCGCTGGAGGCCTGGCCCCGGCCGCGGTCGAACCCGAGACCGGCGGCACCGGCGAGCAGGCCGAGTCCGACGCCTGCCGCGACCACGAGGAGCACCACCCGCCGGTAGCGCGGCACACCCTGGTCGGGGTCGAGGCGCTGGGCCAGCTCGTGGGCCGCGGCGATGTCCGGATCGCCGGGAGAGAGGTCCCTCGCTGCGGCGAAATCCGCTCGCGCCCCGGCCAGGTCCCCCGACTGCACCCGGATCTTGCCCCGGAGCAGCTGGAGCCTGCCGTCGACCTCCTCGTCGGGCACCGCATCGAGCAGGGCCAGCGCTTCGCCGTGGTGACCCGCGAGCGCTAGCCTGCGGGCCTGGTTGTGGAACATCAGCGAGGTCGGCGCGGTCCTCACACCGGGCGTGACGGCCGCATGCTCTCCCCCTGGAGTCCTCGGTTCGACGACGGGATCAGCCATGGGACCCTCGCATGCCTGTGGGAGTCAGGGCGCTCAGCCCCGGGCCCGGATGTCTCCGAGATCGCCGACTCCGATCCCCGACTTGCCCCGCTTGTCGAGCTCGGTGCGTCGCCAGTCCGGGAGGTCGGGCCACAGGCGCATGAGCTCCTTGTGGGCCTCATCGGCGCGGCGGATCTGGTCGGGCGTCGCCTTGTCGATGGATCCCGACTCGGCGATCTCGCCTGCGAGCTTCTCGGCCGACTTGAAGGCGGCGATCTGCTCGCTGGTCCCCCGGAACGTGTCCGGGAAGGCGAAGATGTCGATGAACAGGTCGACCACGGGCTCGAGCCGGACCCGGTTGTCCAGGGTGTGCAGCCGGTCCTCGATGTCGTCCAGGGCCTCGGGGGGGGCGGCGGTCGGGCCCTGCTGGATACCTTCCAGTTCACCGGCGACGCCGTTGAGTTCGGTCAGATCGTCCCCGCTGGCCGCACCGCGGATCCGGTCGACCATGTCGTCGATCCGGGGACGGGTCTGCAGTCGCCACATCTCGTTGACGGCCCCCACGAGCTCCAACGTCCGGCGGTAGGCCCGGGACTTGGCCCCGGGTTCGCCCTGGCGCGCGCCCTCGATCTCTCGCTCGATGCCGTCGAGCACCGCGACGCGATCCAGGGTGTCGAAGGCATCCTGGACCTGCGGATCCCCGAATCGACCGTGGAGATCCCGGATCTTCTCCAGGCGGGTCCTCGCCTCCTTGAACCGCTCCTCGATGGCGTCCACCTCGATGCCGTAGGCCTCGGACTGGAAGCTGCCCTCGAAGGCCACCCCGAGCAGCGGCACGTACGCCTCGGCGGTGATCTGCCGGGAGTTGTCCTGATCGATGGTCAGCTCCAGCGCCGTGCCCGGAGGGAGGTCGCAGGTGACCCGGCTGTCGCTGCCCTCGATGGTCAGCGTGCCCACGTGGGCGTGGCAGTCCGCCCGCGGATCCTCGCCGCCCAGGAGATGGGTGGTCGCCTCGAGGATCGGGATCCGGAGCAGATCGTCGGAGCTGCCCTGACGCAGCCCCTTGACCGTCTCGAACTCCCCGCGGCCCTCGGCGGGGAGGTCCGCCCCGGCCGCGATCAGTCGCTTGGTCTGGTTCCCCTGGACGGCGACGAGCAGCGCGTTGGCGACCTTCACCACGTTGCCCATGTCGGTGAACGGGAACCAGATCTCGGGCTCCTCGGACCGGGCCACGGCCTGGCCGCTCGCGTCGCGTACGGTGGTCTCGAAGACCGAGAGTTCGGGCCTGCCCGTGTCCACGAGCATGAGCTCGACGTCGAACATCCCCCCGTCGTCGATGGGGACCTGACCGCTGCTCCAGCCGCCGTCGGTGCGCCGGATCTCGACGGTCATGCCGCTGTAGTCCTCCCCGGGGGCCGACACGAGCCCCATCAGGGGGTACGAAGGCATCCGGGAGTGCCGCTCGTAGCGCAGGGTCAGCGACACGTCGCCGCCCGCCCGGGGATCGGTGGCGTCGTCCTCGAACTCGGGCGGCAGTTCGACGGTGCTGGAGTAGATGGCCGCACCCCGGACCACCGCGGTCATCGGGTCGATGGACGCGTCCGGCTTGATGCCTAGCCGATCTTCGAGAATTCGCTGGATGTACGGGGTCTTGGTCGGCCCACCGATCAGGACCAGGCGGTCGATGTCGCGGCTGGTCAGACCGTTGGTCGCCAGCAGGTTCTTGCACGCCAGGACCGCCCGCTCGACGTCGGGGGCGATGAGGCGCTCGTACGCGTCGCGCTCGACGGGCACGTGGACCTCGACGGGGCGACCGTCGTCGTCCTTGCACAGCACGCCGTCCACCTCCACGATCGCGCTCGGCGACCGGGACATGCGGATCTTCGCCTCCTCCACGGCCAGCATCAGCCGTCCGCGGGCCACGGCGCGTTCGGGATTGTCGACCCGGAGGCCGGACAGGGCGTACTCCTGCTCGAGCTGGCCGACCACGTGGTCCAGCAGCGCCCGGTCGAACAGCCGGCCGCCCAGGTGGCTGTCCCCCGCGTGCCCACCCGACGGCACGGCCATGTTGCCCTCGCGGACGATCACCAGGGTGACGTCGAGGGTCCCGCCCCCGAGGTCGAACACCATCCACTGGGCGCGCTCGTCGGAGGTGTCGAAGCCGTAGGCCAGGGCGGCCGCGATGGGCTCCTGGAGCAGGGGAGAGAACTCGAGCCCCGCCGAGCGCGCTGCCTCGCGGGTTCCCTCGCAGGCCGCCTGGTCGAACTTCGCCGGGATCGTGACCACCGCGGCGCGGGGCAGGACTCCGGTCTCGCGCTCGCAGGACTGCAGCATCTCCTTGATGACCTCGGCGCCGAGATCGGGAGCGCTCATCACCTTGTCCGCGGCGGCGAACTCGTAGTGGGCGTCCTGGCCGATGTCGGGCTTGTACCCCGTGTGCCCCTGACCCTCGCTGGGCGGATTCGTCTTCAGCGCGTGGTACGCGGGCATGCCCACGAGCATGCGCTTGTACTTGGAGAAGTAGACGACCGAGGGCATGACCTCGCTCACGCCGTCCACCTTGACGATCCGGGGGCCGGACGGCTCCATCAACGCGATGGCGGAGTTGGATGTGCCGTGGTCGATACCGACGATTCTCGCGGACTTGGCTGACATGGCTTTCCCTCGTCGGGGGGCGCGCGCTCACTCGGGGCGCAGGACGATCCCCTTGGCTTTCTGAACGATGTTTCCCCCGAGCCGGATCAGGGGGCGCTCGCAGCGCCCGATCCGCGGGCGGTCGAGCCCCGCCCTGGGCATCGGCTCGGCGATGGGTTCGAAGTCGAGGCGGCCCTCGTCCCACACCTGATCCGCCAGGTCCTGGACCTCCACGCCCATCTCGACGAGGCCCTCGTCGAGGATCTCGGCGATCCGGACGAAGGGCCGTTTCACCCCCTTGGGCACGTCGGGGCCGAGCATCTTGACCGCCTGCCGGAGGCGGTGGGACTGGTTCCCCAGCAGGATCGCGAGGGACGGAGAGGTGCCCGCGTCCGGTGACGACCCGCCGTCCGGAGCGGAGTCGGCGGCGTCCAGGGCGGCGGCGAGCGCCTGTTGCTCCTCGAGGACCCGCCGCAGCTGGTCACCGAGCGCCTGGACGTCCTCGCCTCGCGCCGCTGCGGAGAGGGCTGCGCCGAGGAGCTCGGCGAACTCGTCGTCCTCCGGGGCCTCGATGGCGAAGGCCTCCGGCCAGGTCCACTGGCGTAGTCTCTGGCGCCAGGGCAGGCTCATGAACCGAACCTCCCCAGGAGCAGCTTCATCCGGGCTTCCTCCCGCTCCGACTCGGTCATGCGCATCTCGCTGTCGGGCGGCTCCTTGCCCCGCTTGTACCCGTCCTGCTTCGCCTTGCTGAACACCGGGAACTGGCTTGCGTGCTTGTGCCTGCGGACCTTGGGCTTCGGCGGCGTGGGGGGCTTGGGTCCCGCCGCGGCCTCTTCGGCCTTCTTCTGTGCCGCGAGCTCCCGTTCCAGCCGTTCCTCCTCCTCGAACTCGAGCCGCTTCTTGCGCTTCTCGAGCAGGTGGACGATCCCCGACCCGATGAAGACCGCGATGGCCAGCAGCAGGACGACCGTCCCCCAGCCGGCCTGACCGGCGCAGAACAGGACCAGCGCGCCGGCGGCGACGATGGACCCGCAGCCGGTCATCATGCACGAGTTGGAGACCTCCTCTTCACCGTCGCCGTCGTCGTCCTCCGAGCCGAAGTTTCCTTCCTGGGCGGTCTCGCGGTGGACCTGTGCGGCGGTGCGGCAGCGGGGGACCAGCACCCGGAACACGTCGTACCCGACGGAGATCCCCGCGGTCTCGGCGATGGGATCCACCTTCACGGTCCGTCGGGTGATCTTCCACATCGGTTCCAGCAGGCTTGCGTCCGGATCGGCCGGCTCGCCGGGCATGAAGAAGCACTCGGTCGGATCGTGGTCCTCCGCGCCTAGGTGGCCCCGATAGAGGATCCGCCGGTCGCTGGCGAGGCCCTCCTCGAGCTTGTGGCGCGCGGTGGCGGTGATGGGGAACGCCAGCAGCCGTTTCATGATCAGGCTGCTGTAGAGGATGGCCCGGCGATTGTCGTCGGTCCCGTAGTCGACGTGGCTGTCCAGAGCCTTCTTGGCGGCCAGGACGAACTCGTCGAAGCAGGTCAGCTCCAGGGACGACAGGTCGATCCTCAGCCCCTGGGAGAGCCAGGCGGCCAGATCGGCCACCCCCTGGATCCGCGGACCCAGCTGGTTGTTGAACTCCTTGCGCGGGTACTTCTTGTCCCCGGCGTTGATGTAGGTGTCCACCTGGTGGGTCCAGGGGCCGACCCGGAAGCGGGCGAGGTCTTCCACCGCCTCGTTGAGCGTCGCCCGGCGCAGGTCGTCGGCGAAGGGGGCGTTCTGGACCAGCCGGACGTGGCCGGCGGTGAGCGGACCGCTGCCGGCGTTGGCGTACAGTCGGGTGAACAGGCCGTTGATGGCCAGGATGATCCGGGGCAGGTCGTCGCGGATCCGGTCCACGTCCTCCAGGCGCAAGCGTGGGTCGTCGAAGGCCTTCACGCGCGCCGCGACGTAGTCCCAGAACGCCTCGCTGGCCACGGTCCCCTGCCACAGTACGAGGGCTCGTAGCCAGTGACCCTCCTCCCAGTCCGCCCGGCCGTAGGCGACGTCGATCTCGTGGGCGATGGCCCGGTTGTGGTGGGCGACCGCGAGCGCGTGCTGGGTCACGATCGCGGCGTCGGGGCCCTGGCCGCCCGCGTTGGCGAACTCGGCGAACCCCTCGGGATCGGGCCAGGCACCCTGCTCCGGACCCATGTGGGGCCAGAAGATCTCGTGGAGGATCCGCACCCGCGGATCCGAGAGCCGGGAGACCGACGACGCGGGGTCGCCGATGTCCGCGTATTGTTCGTACCCGAGGGGGGCGGCCGACTTCAGCGCCCGCGCCGGGCTCAGGCGCGACATCTGGCGGAGTCGCTGGATCCGCCGCTCCAGGTCGGGGCCGGCGGTGGTCGCCGGGATCGCGAGCAGGCGAAACGCGTTGGTCAGGTACAGGTCGGCGTGGACCTTCGTCCCCAGGAACGTCGCGTCCAGCTCGTGCCCCAGCAACCTCTCCGGGACCAGGGAGAGTACGGGCTCCGGTTCCGCCGGTTCTTCGTCGGTCGTGGGGCTGGACACCTCCGCCGAGGAAGGCTCGACGGCAGGCTCCGCGGGCTCGACGCCGGGATCGATCGTGTCATCCACCATGAGGGTTCCCCAGGTGATCCGTCGCGCGGCCGGGTGAGGGCACCGGAGAGCGGTCGCTGACGCCCCCCAACCCGGTCGGTTCGAATCGGTCGAAACCTACCACAGAAGGGCCGCCGGGCGCCGAATCGGCAGCCCGCGGCCGACAGCCCACCGGACCCCACACCCCGGGCACGAACACTCGCCGTCCCACGGCTACGCGCGCTCCCTCCCGATCCGGAAGCCGCAGTCCAGGTCTTCGTAGTCGAGCGGGACCTTGAACTCCATGAAGGGCATCCCGTAGATCTCCGGATCGCGGGCGAACGAGCCCCCCTTGATGTACCGCACGGTGTCCGCGTCCGAGGTCCACTCCGACACGTTGCCGGCCATCTGGGCGCAGCCGAAGGGACTCCGGCCCCGAGGGAACTCGTCCACCGCGACCGTGTCTCCCCGCTCCGCCTCGATACAGTTGCAGATCGTCGGATCCCAGCTCGCTCCCCAGGGGTAGCGGAGCCCGCTGGGGCCGCGCGCCGCCGCCTCCCACTCGAGCCGGCTGGGGAGGCGGTGTCGCCCGCCGGTCGTCCCGTCGAGCCACCCACAGAAGGCCGTCGCCTGGGCCTGGGTCACGCCGGTCACCGGATGGTTGGCGACCCGCGCGAGGAAGGGCATCGTGGGACCGGAGCGCCCCGATTCGTCGCCGCGCAGCCGGGAGAGCGCCGCCAGGAGTGCGGGATCCTCGATCCAGGATTTCGGGCGTTCGCCCCGCCGTCCGCGCCGCTCCTGATCCTGGACGAACTCCCAGTACTGGAGGTGGGTCACCGGGTGGATCGCCATCTCGAAGGGAGCCATGTCCAGCGTTCGCGCTGCGTGGGCGCGCAGGTCGCCGGTCCACGACGGTCCGAGTCGGAGGCGTTCGGCCAGCTCGTCCACCAGCGCGGGCTCGCAGCCCACGCGGACCGCTCCCTCGATCCGGGCGTACGCGGCATCCTCCCCGGGACCCGGTGGGGTGTGCTTCCTGCGGTCGCGCGCCACCCGGAATCCCACGGAGGGGCTGGTCTGACCGTCCTCGATGCGGACGAGGCGGGCCCAGGAGATCCCGTAGATCTCCCCCAGGCCGTCGTAGGCCCCGCCGCGGGCTTGCCGCGCGTGGACGACCCGCTGGTCCCGGCGGAAGGGCTTGCCGCCGTCGACCAACTCGTCCACGTTGCCGGCCAGGTCCGTCAGCCCGTAGGCGTTGCCCGGGGAGGCGACCGACCCCACCGGTGCGGGTCCGGTCGCGCCCACCTCCGAGGCGTGGCAGTAGCGGGAGTCGAAGGCGTCGCCCCAGGGGTAGACCCGGTCGTCCCCCGAGCGGGCGGCCTTCTCCCACTCGTCGTTGGTCGGGAGCCGCCCCCCGGTCCATTCGCAGTAGGCGCAAGCGTCCTGGAAGGTGATGCCGGTCACCGGCTGATCGGCCGAACCCTGCGGAGCCCGCGGGCCACGCCAGGTCGCAGGGGGCGGCCAGCCCGCCCCACCGACGAACGCCTCGTACTGGGCCTGGGTGACCGGGGCTCGAGCGATCTCGAAGGCCCGCACCAACACCGTGGTCTGCGCCGGCCGGGTGAGGGGATCGAGGCCGAAGTTCTGGCCGAGTTTCTGCTGCAGCGAGGCCAGTGCCGCGGGCTTGCACCCGATGACCGCCTCGCCCGCCGGGACCCGCGCGAAGCCGGGGCCCGGGGCCGGCCGGGTCGGGGGCGTCGGCTTCACGTGCTCGGGTGGGTCCGCAGCGAGCGCGGCGACGTGTGAGCCACGCGGTGGAGGACCCGGGATGTCCGGGCGGGGCGGAGGCGCGGAGGACGGTTCCGGCCGGGAATCCCGCGGCGGGGCGGGCGGGGGGACCGGTTTGGGCGGTTTGGGTGTCCGATCGGGCGGGCGCCGTGCCGGCGGCGACCGGTCCAGGGCCTCTTCGAGCTCGTCGAGCAGGTCGGTGCGGATCTCGTCCGCCATCGCCTCGTCCTGGAACAGGCGCAGCAGCGGCTTGAACTTCGGACCGTCCGGGGTGGGGAGGATGTGCCGACCCTCCAGCGGCCCCTCCAGGAGCTCGCGCATCGCCCGGCGGGACACCCCCTCCACGTAGATCGGCAGGACCAGCAGCTCGCCCTCCCGGACGCGCTTCATCACCGCCGGGAGCTCGACGTCGCCGATGTACTCGGAGTCCACGAACGACTGGGTGATCAGCAGGATCGCGACGCTGGCGGCCTCGATCTGGTCGAGGATGACCTGGGTGTAGTCCTGCCCCCCCCGGATGCGCTCGTCCTCGTGGCGGTCGAACCAGAACACCGCCTCGTTGCGCAGCCGTTTCTGCCAGGGTGAGAGCAGGTCGTAGCGGGCCTTCTCGCGGCGGCTCCCCTCGCCCGCACCGATCCAGCGCCGGTTGGCATGCGAGTAGCTGATGAAGATGCGCCGCTTGCCCATGGTCTCGTGTCTTGGAACGGCTGGGGATCATATCAGAAGACGGGCCGGGGCCTCCGTGGGGCCACGCGGGTTTGCGGTCCGTCGTTCGCGGCATTCCAGCCTCCCTCGCGAAGTCGGATTTGCAGGACGTGTGCCAGTGGAGGGCAGGTTCCCGAAGCAGGGGCACGACCACCGACACATTCCCCGGAATCGCCACCGGGGGCCCCCTCGCGGAGGAGGCAGGGGAGGTGTCGAGTTCTGGAATCTGTCGAGTTTGCGCACGGAGTTTCGCCGCGCCGCGCCGGGGGATCGCGCTGCTGTACGAGAACACCCGCGTGGACGACCCGAACAACCGGACCGATTGCGAGTACAAGTACAAGTCGCTGGCGGGTCGCGAGGACGTCGTGCTCCGGCTGGTCTCGCTGGGGATCGAGACCGACGGTTGAAGACGGCTGCTGCTCCGCTGCCGAGCCGGTCCGTCGGGACCGCTCCACCGCCGCCCCGAGGACATCTCTCGAACGCCCGCTTCCACGCCGGCCCGGTACACCGATACAATCCAGGGACTGGAGGACCATGTCCGGGACCGCGCCCCTGAGGACCGTCGTCGCGTTCGCCCCCGCGGACGTCGCTCACCGCCGTGCCCTGGAACCCCACGTCGCCGCGTTGCAGCGGGAGGGGCGGATCGCACGTCCGGTGGACCGCGAGGTACCGGCGGGCGGACCCGAGCAGGGCGGGGAGGGGGTCCGCGAAGCGGAGTTGCTGGTCGTGCTGGTGAGCGCCGAGCTGCTGGCATCCGGGTACCTGGACGGCGAGGAGCTGCTGACGGCGCTGCTGCACCACGCCACGGGCAAGGCCGTGGTCGCGCCGGTGATCGTGGAGGACTGCGGGTGGCGGGACACGCTGCTGGGCAAGGTGGTCCCCTTGCCCGCCGACGGGCGCCCGGCGGCCGGGTGGCCCGACGCCGTCGCGGGGTGGCACGACGTTGCGAGGGATCTGCTGGACCGCATCGAGGCCCTGCATGCGGAGGTGGACGACCGCTCGGCCGTGCGCCATCTGCAGGTCGAGACCATGAGTTCGTTCTCGGTGGAGGTGGAGCTCGTCCGCTCCGTGATGCGGAAGATGGCGGACCGATCGATGCTCGGCCCCGCGTACGAGGGCGACTGGTCGGAGCCTCCCCACTCGGAAGCCCTCGGCCCCGGCCACACGCCGACCCAGCCGACCCAGGCCCTGTCCGCGGACCCGGCGGTGCGGGACGAGACCCCGGCGGAGGCCATCGCGGCCTTTCCCGAGGGCGCCTTGGCCGTGATCGAGTTCGTGGACGGCCCCCACAAGGGGGGGCTGGAACCCCTGGATCTGGCCCACGTCACGGTGGGCCGCCATCCGGGTAACCACATCGCCCTGGACGATCCGTCCGTCTCGTCCGATCACGCGGCGTTCGTACGGGATCCCTCCGGCACCTGGACCCTGCTGGACCTCGGTTCCACCAACGGGACCCTGCTCAACGGCAACCCCATCCGTGAGGCCGCCGTGGCCTCCGGCGACCGGATCCTGATCGGCGAAAACCTGATCCGGATGTGGTTTCCCGGACCGGGCTGACGCCCCGGACCGCCCTCCATGAGCGTGCGAATCCTCCTCGCTGTCGCCCTGATCTGGGGCTTGCCGGCCCGCGCCGCGCAACCGCTGCCCGAGTGCGAGGGTTGCAACCTCGTGATCGTGGTCGTGGACACGCTGCGGGCCGATCATCTGGGGTTCTCGGGGTATGGCCGCGACACCAGCCCGTCGCTGGACGGTTTCGTCGCCGGAGCGCGGCGGTACTCCGCCTGCTGGGCCCAGGCCACCTGGACCGTGCCGTCCACCGCGTCGCTGCTCAATTCGGCCTACCCTTCGACCCACAAGTTGAACTTCAGCCCCGGTCGGACGGACGAGTGGCACGCCATGGGGGAGGGGCTGACACCGTTACCTCGGGTGCTCGCCGACGCCGGCTACGGCACGGCCGCCTTCATCGGCAACCCCGTCCTGCGCCCCAAGCTGGGCTTCGATCGGGGCTTCGCGCGCTACCTGCAGGCCGACGACAAGGACGCCGTGGTCGAGTCGGCGACCCAGATCGTGCGCTGGGGGGACCAGCCGTTCTTCCTCTACCTACACCTGCTG
Organism: uncultured Rickettsiales bacterium; assembly: GCA_964542165.1. Classification (GTDB taxonomy): domain Bacteria; phylum Myxococcota_A; class UBA796; order UBA9615; family CAYRNR01; genus CAYTBN01. The sequence continues at coordinate 2,941 of CAZITQ010000089.1, read as the reverse complement.
GGACCCCACCCCGGCCTCGATCCGCCCGCCCCGTACGACACCCTCTTCGGCCCCGCGCCGGCGCCCATGCCCGAGGGGGGGCTCTCGTACCAGCACGTTCGCACCCAGGCGGGCCCCATGCGCGCCGCCTTCCAGCGCTGGTACCGGGACCTGTACGACGCGGAGATCCGCTACATGGACGATCTGGTGGGGAACCTGCTGGCCATGCTCGAGGCCCACGGCCTGCTGGAGGACACCGTGGTGGTGCTCACCAGCGACCACGGCGAACACCTCTTCGACCACGGCCTGCTGGGCCACGGGATGACGGTGTTCGAGGCCCTGACCCACGTGCCCCTGGTCGTGCGGGTGCCGGGTGACACGGTCCGCGAGGTGGACTCGGTGGTGGAGCAGGTGGACCTGGCGCCGACACTGGTCGAGGTCCTCGGACTCGACGTGGATCCCACCTGGGGCTGGGACGGCGGGGCGCTGGGCGCCGACGACCAGGCGTTTTGCGAGCAGGGCCCCCGCCAGGCCCTGCGGCGCGGCCCGATGAAGCTCATCGTGGACCGCTCGATGGGCACCACGTCCCTGTACGACCTGAGTCGCGATCCCGGCGAGCTGATGGACATCGGCCCCCACCAGCCCCGGCTCCGCGAGGAGCTTCTGGAGGCCCTGGAGAGCTGGCACAACCGCAGGACCCAGGACGTCACGACGATGCCCCTGACGCTGGACCCCGAGGACATCGAGCGTTTGCGCGCGCTGGGGTACGTCGAGTAGGCCAACCAGCACGGGGGCAAGCAGAAATCGCCGGATCGTGATCGCCCTCGGGGCGCTCCTCGCCGTGCTAGCCGCTGGCCTGGCGGCGGGTTCGTGCGGGGTCGGTCTGTTCGCCTGGATGTGCTCGATCTCGCTGCGGGTGGAGGACATGCCCGTCACGGACGTGGAGCGCGCGCTGGTGGTCGACGCGGAGGAGCTGGCGACGCTGGATCCGGCCCTCGGTCAGGACCGGTCGGCCGAGAAGCTCACACGCACCCTCGACGCGTACGGCGCCGTGACCGTCCAGTACGAATGGGACTCGCCCGTGAAGGACGCCTACGTCGTCTGTGGCGCCCACGTGGAAGGCTCCGAGGGAGACGCCCACACGCTCTACGTGGTGCTCGAACAGACCACGGCGATGGGAACGCCGCTGCTCACCGCCGGGGAGATCACCCTCGTGGATCTCGACCACCGACTGACCTGGGGCGACGAGAGCCGCTACGTCCGCCTGGAGCGCAGCGGAGCGACCGAGGGGTACTGCTTCACCGGCCGGAGCGGGAAGCGCGTGTATTTCCTGTTGCTGGACGGCGTCTTTCTGAACGATCAGGATTTCGAGGACCTGTTGATCCCCCACCTGGACCAGATGCTCGTCTACACGCCGTGACGACGACGGCTGAACACTGAGGTCGACCAGCTGGCCAGCTGGGGTCATGGCCAGCTGGGGTCATGTATTGCATATTGCATGTTTATTCGGCCTACATCGAGCTTGCGCGGCGATCGGGAAACATGCAATCTGCAATACATGACCCCGGGTTTTCGGGTTTCGGGAAACATGCAATCTGCAATACATGACCCCGGGTTTCTCGGCGAGCTGATGGACATCGGCCCCCACCAGCCCCGGCTCCGCGAGGAGCTTCTG
>CAZITQ010000089.1:0-1187 GCA_964542165.1 uncultured Rickettsiales bacterium | reverse complement strand
CGAGCGTTTGCGCGCGCTGGGGTACGTCGAGTAGGCCAACCAGCACGGGGGCAAGGTAGCTGTAGCTGGGGTCATAGCTGGGGTCATGTATTGCATATTGCATGTTTATTCGGTAGCTGTGTAGCTGGGGTCATGTATTGCATATTGCATGTTTATTCGGCCTACATCGAGCTCGCGCGGCGATCAGGAAACATGCAATCTGCAATACATGACCCCGGGTTCTGACCCCGGGTTCCGTCCGGGTTCGTGACCCCGGGTTCGGCCATCAGGAAACATGCAATCTGCAATACATGACCCCGGGTTTTGCGGGCGATGGTGGGATTCGGATTCCGGCCTCGCGGGGGAAACCTCGCTACCGCCGCTCGAGCCGCCCCACCTTCACCCAGTAGTGCAACGCCAGCCCGCCCTGGAGCAGCAACGTCACCAGCGCCACGAGCTTGTAGGTCAGCGTGTACACCAGGGTCACCAGGTCTTCGAGCATCTCCTGCGAGTAGCCCGCCACCTGCGCGGTGAACTTCAGCAGCTTGGCTTCCCCGAGGACCGCCAGTGGGTCCTCCGAATCAAAGGCCAACAGCCGCCACCCGCAGTAGGCCAGGACGCACAGGACGAGCCACAGCTGGCTGCCCGCCATCCACTCCCGGGCCCCGGGGATCCCCGAGCGCAATCGCCGATGGCCCCGGATCTCCATCAGGCCCGCCGCGGTCACGGCCGCACCCACGAGGATCCCCGCCGGCTCCAGCAGGACCACGCACAGGAGCCCGAACGCAGCCGCGATGACGACGATGCTGTAGGCGTTGATCCTGGACAGCCACAGGATCCTCCTGAGCTGCTTGGAACGATCGGTTCTTGGAGTCACCAACCCAAGGTACACAACGGAACGTCACAGCTCCAGAGACGGGTCCAAAGTGCGATCCGTGACCCCGATTCTCGATCCCGCCCCGCCCCGCTGTGCGCAGGCGTCAACGCGGCAGCATGGGCTCGATGACGGGGTAGATGTACTCGGCGATCCTCCGGTGACCCTCCGGTGTGGGGTGGACCTGATCCCCGTACAGGGACAGGGGCGCCGGGTGGCGCTCCAGGACCTTTGCCGCGTCCACCAGGGTGACGCCCTTGTCCTGGGCGACCCGGGCCATGGCATCCGTGTTCGGATAAGCCCCGCTGGAATCGCTTAAGTACTTGAATAAAGG
>CAZITQ010000088.1:0-34265 GCA_964542165.1 uncultured Rickettsiales bacterium | reverse complement strand
TACGTGGTCCGCAAGGTCCGCCGCACGGACGTGCTGGTGGGCGAGGTGGACCTGATCTGGGGCGGGAACCGCTGGCTGGGGGACGACGAGATGGCGTCGGTCCCCCTGGGCGACGCCCTGGCCCGGGGCGGCTGGTACGGCGCCCGCCACGGCCTGGGAGTCCACGGCGCGGTCCAGGGCCCGCCGATGGCCAAGGGCCCCGTGCTGCTGGGGGGCGAGCTGGTGTTCCACGGCCGTCTGTCCCGGCACTGGCTGCTCAGCCCGCGGCTCTCTTACGGCGGTGGGCAGAACGATCTGGAGGGGGCCGAGAACCGCCTGCACCAGGTCGGTTTCGACCTGGTGGTCAGCTACCTGTGGCAAAAGGCGGTGGCCGACCTCACCCTCGGCGCCGGACTCTGCGCTGCGCTCCACATCCAGCAGGTCAGCTGGGAGGGCCTGTCCACCGGAGTCCCGGGCGAAGAAGAGGACGCGCTGCAGCTGGTGGAGGGCGAGGCCCAGCGCGGCCAGATCGGCCCCGGGGTGGTGATCTCGGCCGCGGTCCAGTTCCCCCTGGGTCCCAGCGCAGCCATCGAAGCGGGATTCCTGGCCCGGATCCTCATGGTCCGCGTGGACGGCGCCAACCGCTTCTTCCCCCAACCCACCGGCCACATCGGTGTGGTCTGGCGGCTCTGACGCTCAGCTGGTCTCGATGATGACCTCGCTGAAGTCCTCGGGATCGACCCGCACCGGCACCATCCGCCCCGAGGTGAACCGGGCCCGCTCTTCGGCGTTCAACAGCATCGTGGTGCTGGCTTCGTAGGGATTGCGCCCCTCGAGCTGAACCCGGAGCCGGATCCGGATCACCGGCACGTCGTTGATCTTGGTACCGGTGGCCTCCCACCCCCGCACCTCACCGAACCCGGGAAGCCCGTGGCGTCGGAGCCGCACGGCTTTTTTCGCCGCCCGACGCATCTGGATGCCGACGCCCGCCATCACGACTCCTGGGATGAGCAGGCCCCCGCCGGAGACCCCCAGGACGATCGCCTTCTCCCCCAGGTCCGCGCCGGTCGCGCGGGTCAGCACGACCAAGACCGTCGCCGCAATGATCAGACCCACCGCGAGTAGCAAGAAGAGGCAGCCGATGGGCACGAAGATCACCCCGATGCCCCCTGACGCCTTCTCCCCGGCGGCCTCGGAAGCCGCGTCCCGGTAGGCGGCGGCGGCCCGCGGGTAGCTCTCCTCGCACAGGCCCCACCCGGCGTATCGGCCGACCATGATCTCCATCGCCCGGCGCGCATTGGCTCCGCCCGCCCCCATCCGGCCCATGAGCAGGGGGACCGCCCGGTCGACCTGCCCCAGCTGCTCCCAGGCGTTGGCCCGCAGCAGGGTGGTCGAGGTGTCCATCGTGTCGGTGATCGGCACGTCGTCGGCCCCGTGGCCCAGGACCCGCAGGACCTCCTGGAATTCGCCCCGGCGAGTGTCGACAAAGGCTCGGGAGAAGCGGTAGGCGCTGTCGGTGTCCAGGTCGTCCGACCGGGTATCGCAGGGCTCGAGCCAGGCCTCGGCAGCGTCCAGGTCCCCCTCCTGCGCGGCGCTCCGGGCCAGATGCCCGCGCATGAGCTGACGGTGCCGCGGGAGGAAGAACACCTCCAGGGCGCTCTCGAACATCGCCCGCTGGCGCCGCTGGTCGTTGGACCCCGCGAAGTGGTTCGCCAGGACCACGGTCAGGTACAGCAGTCGCTCGGCCGCCCCGAAGCTGGTGGACTTGGACAGCTCCCGCCGGTTCGCCTACCAGATGTCCACCGCCTCCCGGATCTTCCATTCGGGGATGTCCCCGTCCGGACCCACCAGGGACCGCAGGCTGTCGGGGGGCAGCATGGGCTTGCCGTCCTGGGCCCGCAGGCGCCTGATCCGCTCCGCCTCGTCCACTGGACCGCTGACTCCGGCCTCGATCACCGGCTGCGTGCCGCGGGCGGCCACCCGATTCTCGGCATCGCAGTACGAGCAGACGAAGGTGCCCCCCTCGACCGGGGCGTCCAGGGGCGCTCCGCAGCCGGAGCAGGCGAGGATCCGGGCGTCGTGGGTGAAGGCCGACGGGGGGTTCATCAGGCGTCCAGGTCCACCCTCGTGGGATCCTCGGGATCGACCAGCACCGGGACCACGGTGCCCGGCTGGAACTGGGCCGCAGCCGCAGGGCCGAGCAGCTTGTCCACGGACGCCTCCACCGGGTCCTTGCCCTCCAGGACCACCCGCAGCTTGATCCGGTACTGGGGCACGTCGTTGACCGACATCCCGGTGGTGGAGATGTCGATCACTTCTCCGTACGCGTCCACCCCCCGCTCCCGGAGCTCCGCGGTGCGCTTGGCGTTGGCCCGCAGCCGCTTGCCGATCCACAGCAGGATGAGGGCGAAGGGTGCCAGGCTGCCGGCGGTGATACCCAGCGAGAACGCGGTGGTCCCGAAGGCGAAGGCGCCGGCCCCGCCCGCGGCCCAGGCGTCGTCGCTGCCGCCGGCGAGCAGGGGAGCGGCGATGGCGAGCAGCGCGAGCACGATGCAGACCACGGTACCGAGGATCAGGCCGATCATCGTGAGGGCCAGCATCCCCCCGACGCCGAGCAGGATCCAGGCGATCACACCGGTGGGGGAATTGCGAGCGGCCACCACCGAAGCCCTGCGCTGGAGCCCGGCCGCCTGCGGAAAGCTCCGGGCGCAGAGCTGCCAGTCGCGGTAGCGCTCCACGGTCCGCTCCAGGGCCCGGCGGGATCCGCCCCCCTCCCCCAGGACCGCCCGCAGCAACCCCACCGCCCTCTCGACGTCTCCGCGCTTCTCCCAGGCGTTGGCCCGGAACAGGGCCGCGGTGGCGTCCATCTCCTCCACCAGCGGGACGTCGTCGGGGCCGTGTCCCAGGACCCGCAGCACGGCATCCCACTCCCCCCGGGCGGTGTCGATGAAGGCCCGGGAGAACCGGAAAGCGCTGTCTGTCTGCAGGTCGTCGGAGCGCGGATCGCAGGGCGCCAGCCAGGCCTCCGCGGCCTCCAGGTCCCCTGCTCGGGCGGCGCAGCGCGCCAGGTAGCCCCGCATCGTCTGCTGGTGGCGCGGAAGGAAGAACACCTCGAGGGCAGACTCGAACATCGCCCGCTGGCGCACCAGGTCGTTGTCCTCGCCAAAGTGGTTGGCCAGCACCATGGTCAGGAACAGGAGTCGCTCGGCGGCCTCGAAGCTCGAGGTCTCGCCCACCTCCCGGCGGGCGGACTGCCAGATGCTGACCGCCTCCTGGACCTTCCACGCGGGGATCGCCCCGTCCGCCGCCACCAGCCCCTCCAGACTGGCGGGCACCTGGAGGGGCTTGCCGTCCTGGATCCGCAGTCGCCGGATCCGCTCCCGTTCGTCCACCGGGCCGGAGGGATCGACGGCGAACGACGGGGCCTCCACCCGCGCGGAGACCTGGTTGGTCGCGCCGCAGTACTTGCAGGCGAACGAGCCCCCCTGGACCGAGGCCTCCAGGGCCGCGCCGCAGCCGCTGCAAGCCAGGATCCGGGTCTCGTGGCTGAAGGTGCGCGACATGTCCAGGGGCCTCCCCTCGCCCGCATACGAGCGGTCGAAGTCTACTAGAAAAAAGGTGCCCCGATATCCGGCGCGCCCCGTATCTTGGGCGAGTGGTAGACAGACACACCGGGCACACCTGGAGGGATCGATGACGTCTTCGCGATGGAACGGCTGGTGGATTCGAACGTTGTTCACCGCCCTGGTGCTCCTGCTCACGGCGGGCGTGGGGACCGGCTGCTGGGAGAGCGGGAGCACGCTGCTCGGCGGCGACGACGCCGGCGATGACGACGGCGGGGATGACGACGGGGACGACGACGGCGAAGGGGACGAGGACGGCGAGGACGAGGACGACTGCGACGGGGAGGACGACGACTGGGGAGACGACGAGGACGACTGGGGAGACGACGAGGGCGACGGCTGCGAGGAGCTCGAGGAGGCCTACTTCGACTGCATCGACGAACACGGTGAAGACGCCGAGGAGTGCTGGGAGCTGTGGGAGGAGCTCGAGGAGTGCTGGGACGAGTGGGAGGACGACGAGGGGGACCCGGACGAGGACTGGTGCGAGGAGATCGAGGAGATGTACTTCGATTGCCTCGACGAGAACGGCGAGGACGCCGAGGAGTGCTGGGAGCTCTACGAGTTGCTCCAGGAGTGCTGGGGCGACGAAGAGGACCCGGACGAGGCCTGGTGCGCCGAGATCGAGGAGATGTACTTCGACTGCCTCGACGAGAATGGCGCTGACGCCGAGGCGTGCTGGGAGCTCTACGAGCTGCTCCAGGAGTGCTGGGATGACGAGGAGGACCCCGACGATCCCGAGGATCCCGAAGAGGAGCACTGCTGGGAGCTCGAGGTGGCCTACGAGGCCTGCGTCGACGCCCTGTGGGAGGACCACCCGGCCTGCGAGCTGATCGCCGAGGAGCTGGACGACTGCTACGAGGACGACGACTGGGACGACCCCGAGGATCCGGACGGGGATCCGGACGACGGGGAAGATCCGGATGAGGGGGATCCGGAAGAGGACGGCTAGCTCAGCCCGTCACCGACCAGCCAACCAGCCCGGCAGCTCACCCAGATTCGCCAACGTCTCAAACGCCGACCGGTCGAGCCGGGACTCGTCCACCTCCTCGTGGGCCCAGGTGATCTCCCGGGGCACGTGGACCGCGTGGCCGCCGATGGCCAGCACGGGCAGGACGTCGGACTTGAGGCTGTTGCCCACCATCACGAAGCGCCCGGGCTCGATGCCGTGGCGCGAGAGCAGCTCCCGGTAGGTCTCCGGGGTCTTGGTCCCGACGATCTCCACCGCCTCGAAGAGGTGCTCGACCCCGGAGTTCCCCACGCGCAGGGACTGCTCGAACCCGTCGCCCTTGGTGATCAGCAGCAGCCGGTGTTCGGCGGCCAGCCGCTCGAGCGTCTCGGGCACACCGTCGTACAGCTCGATGGGCGCCTCCAGCATCCACTTGCCGTGATCCAGCAGGGCGCGCACGGCGTCGTCGCCCAGCTCGCCGCCGGACAGCTCCACCGCCACCTCGATCAGGGACAGGGTGAACGACTTCACCCCGTAGCCGAAGACCTCCACGTTGCGGGTCTCGGTCTCCAGCACCCGCTCGGAGAGGGTGTCGGCGTCGTGGCGGCCACCCAGCAGTCGGCCGAGCAGGGCCTCGCCGTCCCGGTAGCGCTCCTCGTTGATCCACAGGGTGTCGTCGGCGTCCAGTCCGACGACGTCGAACGCTCCGCTCATCGGCGGCGGTGGGAGGGCCGGGGGCGGGCCTTGGGCCGGGGGCGGGCCTTGGGCCGGGAGTGGGTGTTCATGTGGGACCCGCCGCGGCAGCTGGGGGGATGGCTGGCCTCCCAGTGGTGATAGGCGGACTTGTGGTTGTAGTAGAAGGTCACGTAGCGGGAGCGCTGGTGGCTGGGTAGCCGCACCCGCCGGGCGTGGTCGCAATAGTAGGGATTGACCCGCGAGTCGAAGTAGACCGCGTGGCCGCTGTAGTAGGCCGGCCGGAACCCGCTGCTGACCCGCACCGAGCTCGTGGTGACCACACACCCGGAGATCAGCAGCCCCAGCAGCCCGACCCCGGCGAGGATCCACATTCCCTTGCTTCGCATGTGACACTCCTGATCGCGCGACCCGAATGCTAACGGACCCCCTGACCACGGGCAATCGCTAACCCGTACAGGACCGTTACCGGGTAGGCTTGGTCAACGTCGAACGAAGGGCCGCAGCTTGACGTCGTGGTTCGCCAGCGCACGCACCTTCCGCCCGGGAGCCTGGACCGCGATCGCGGCGGGCTACGCGGCCCTGATCGCCCTGCTGTACGGCAACGTGCTGGCCCACGAGGCCTACTTCGATCGCGACGACTTCACCTGGATCAGCGGCACCACCCTGGGCAACACCTGGCGCTGGACCCAGTGGGTCGTGCTCCACGAGATCTGCCTGCCCCTGTTCGGCCCCGACCGCACCGGGTACTACCTGCCCAGCCTGCTGCTCCACTGGGTCGACTCGCTGCTGGTGGCCGCGCTGTTCGTGGAGCTCCTGGGCTCGACCCGCGGTGCCCGGGGGCGCCCGCGGGCGACGCGGCTGGCCGGCGGGGCCCTCGCCGGGCTGGTGTTCCTGCTGTACGACAGCGGGGCGCCGCGGTGGATCTCGGCGCTCTCGTACCAGCTGGTGACCCTGGCGGTGCTGGTGATGTTGATCGCCACGTTGCGGTTCGTCCGGGAGGGCCGAACGGGCTGGTGGGCGGTGGCGGTGGTGGCCTACGCCTTCGGGCTGGCCTCCCACAGCTACGCCATCCTGGTACCGGGCTTCCTGATCCTGCTGGAGCTCTCGGCGCGACGGGGCGGAGTCGGCAGTGGCCGGTGGATTCGGGGGGCGGCCCTGCGCTACGGGGTGATGGCGCTGCCGCTGGCGGTCTTCTTGGTCCTGTTCGGCAGCAGCCTGCGGGACCGGGCCGGGGAGGTGGGGGCGACCCACGGGCTCGGGGAGTACCTGCTGCAGTACCTCAAATACGCCTGGATCTCCCTGCTGCACTTCTGGGGCAGCCCGATCCACGCCTACCAGGTGGACCCCGACTGGGGTGCGGCGACCGGGCTGGGGTTGCTCGCGGTCCTGGCCTTGGCGGCGCTCGGCGGCCTGGACCTGGCCCGCAATCGCGGCCGCCTCGGCCTCGCCGGCGTGGCGGCCCTGTTCCTGCTGGCCTGGTTCGGCCTGTCCGTCGTCCAGACCCTGGCCACCGCCCACAACCTCTCCAGCGGCTGGCGCTACTACTTCAACTCGGTGGGCGTGGCGGTGACGGCCGGTGCCCTCGCCCTGGCCCTGCTGGAGCGCCTGGGCAGGTCACTGCCCGGGCTGTCGCCGATCAAGGTGCTGGTGGCCGTGGCCCTGCTGCTGGCCGTCGGGGTCGCCCTGGGCAAACCCGCCGGCCGGGCGGCCCTGACGTTCTGGGGCCGCACCCTGGCCGGCAACACCAGCTTCGACCAGCGCCTGTGGGAGGCGGACCGGCTCTGCCCGACCCCCACGCGCCTGTCCCCCGACGAGGCCCGGGAGCGCGGCCGGCAACGCGGCGACCTGTCCTGCGTCACGCTGCGAAACCGCTCGCTGCGCGGGGTCGAGTGGCCCGGGGCCACCCTCCGCGGCGCCGACCTGACCGCGACCGATCTCACCGGGTCGGACCTCCAGGGCGCCGACCTGACCGGCGCCGGCCTGATCTGGGCCGACCTGGTCCAGGTGAACCTCCAGGGGGCAAACCTGACCGAGGCCAACCTGTCCGGCGCCGACCTCTCCTACGCCGACCTGCGCGGCGCCCGCCTGGACCGCACCGTGCTCAACGGCGCCGTGCTCTTCGGCTCGCTGCACGACCCCGAGGCCTTCGCCACCACCCACCTGTGCAACGCCGACCTGCGGGAGCTCGACCTGGGCGGCTACCGGATGGCTGGGGTCCCCCTGCGCGAGGTGTTGATCCTCCGCACCTCGTTCCCCGACGCCGATCTGCGCGGCGCCGACCTCCACAAGGCCGACGGCCAGGGAGTCGACCTGTCCGGCGCCGATCTCCAGGGCGCGGTCCTGCGCAAGGCCTTCCTCCCCGGAGTGAACCTGCGCGACGCGAACCTCCGCGGCGCCGACCTGACCTGGGCCACCCTCACCGACGCCGATCTTCGGGGTGCCGACCTGCGGGAAGCGGTGATGGAGGGCACAGATCTGACGGGCGCCGACCTCACCGGCGCGGACCTCACCGGCGCCCGGGACGAGCGGGCGCTGTACGACGGCGTGGAGATCTCCGATGTGAAGCGTTGAATCGACCTACGGCGGATCCGCCTGGTCGCAATCCCACCGCGCTTGCGGAAGACCTACAGGCATCCACATGGATCGGTGGGATGGTCATTGGAGATGACCGTACAGTTGGCGTATGTATCAGGATTCGGTGTGCTGGTGGTGTCGAAGTAGCAGTCGGCGCCGTCGGTCTCGCCGTCTATGGTGTCCGTTGCGCTGTCCATGCCGGCACAGATGCAGTCGTCCCCATCGCCACCGTCCAACGTATCTCCGCCGTCCCCACCGTCGATGTCGTCAGCACCGTCACCGCCGTCGATATCGTCGCTGCCGGCTCCTCCAGAGATCGAGTCGTCGCCCTCGTCTCCATCGAGCTGACTGTCGTTCCCCGCGCCTCCCAGGATCACGTCGTCACCAGCGCCCCCGACAACCGTGTCCGGGCCCGACCCCCCGAGCAGGTCATCGGCCCCCTCGCCGCCGTAGATCTGATCGCGACCGTCGTTTCCATTTACCTCGTCCGCGCCAGCGTAGGCGTAGATCACGTCGTCACCATCCCCCCCCATGAGCTCATCGTCGTGGGCGACGCTGTCGTTCGCAGCGACGATGTCGTCGTCTCCCGCTCCTCCGAAGATGTGGACCACTTCTTCCCAGGACTCCGAAGGCGAGACGTTATAGTCGTAGCAGGCGGTATTCGCCTCGCCATCCAGATGTGCGCAGGCGATGTCATCGGATTGGAACAGATAGATCCACAGTTCGAATTGCGAAGCGCCCAGATCTCCGCTGTCACAGCAGAACAGCCCGCCAACATTGCCCCAGATGAAGGGGCCATAGGTGCTGTCCCACACCGCGTAGATCTCGTCCTCATCGGAGGTCCCCTCGCAGATGGTTCGCCACCCATCTCCGGTCACGTACTTGTTCTCACAGACATTCGTACTGATCGGGGAGCAATCGTAGTTGTCGTACTGTTCCGGTGAACTCGGGCAGGCGCTGCGCGCGAACGCAGTGTTCGGAAGGGAGCTGGAGACAACCAGGAACACGATTGCGAGTCTTGTGTACATACTTCCCCCCAATAGCCAGGTGTTGGCCTGCGTCGATGGTGTTGCTGGTGAACTACATCCAGGCTACGATGACCGGGTACGGTCAGGGAACGTCGCGACGCATGGAGCGCAGGTGTTGACTTTTTTTTTTGCATGCTACCCGCGCAGATCTCCACATATTAAGACAACAACGCTGGACGTATTTGAATTTTGTTACGAAGCTCGCTCGTCCGGTTGTATTCATTGCCGCCGTGGGTGCGTGTAGTCCAGGCCCCACAGTCGAGCCGCCCACTCCAGAAACCCCTGTCGATGCCGACGGCGATGGTTGGTCGGTACAGGACGGAGATTGTGACGACCAGGCTCCGAGTGTTCATCCCGAGGCTGTAGAGGCGTGCAACGGCCGTGATGACGATTGCGATGGGGTGGTACCGAGCGCGGAGATCGATGGCGACGGGGACGGTCTCGCTGCGTGCGAGGGCGACTGCGAGGACGAAGATCCTCTAGTCCATCCTTTTGCCACGGAACGATGCGATGGCCAGGACAACGACTGCGACGGCGTCGTGGACGGCGACGATGCCGTCGACGCCCCGTACTGGTACGCGGACGGAGACGGAGATGCATTCGGCGATCCGGGCGCGTGTGTCCGCTCGTGCACGCAACCCGTGGGATACGTGCCCAACGACTTCGACTGTGACGACGAGGCCCACGACGTGCATCCGGGGACCGAGGAGGTCTGCGGCGACGGTATCGACAACGACTGCGACGGCACGTACATCCCCTGCGGCTTGTACGGTGTGCTGAGCCAAGACGAAGCCACTCCGACAATCTACGGCACCGAATACATGAACGAGACCGGCGCCTCCCTCGCGGTCGCGGACGTAGACGGCGACGGGGCGCCCGATCTGCTCGCCGGCTCCCTCGGCCACGACGATTTCCGGGGCGTCGTGGAGGTCTTCCTGGGGCCGGTGAGCGGGCACTTGACTCGGGACGAGGCGGACCTCGGGATAGTGGGCGCGAACCCTGGGGACCATTCTGGGAAACCGGTATCCGCCGGGGACGCCAATGGGGATGGAGTCCCGGACCTGTTGCTCGGCGCGGCGTTCGTGGACGCGCCCTTCGAGGGTGCTGGCGCTGCATACCTGCTCCTGGGACCGAACAAGGGGGACCGGACGGTCGGCACAGCGGACCTGGAACTGAGGGGCGCGGTGGAGCAGGACCACGCGGGCAAGTCCGTTTGCCTGGCCGGCGATATGGATGGTGACGGGAACGGCGAATTGGTCGTCAGCGCGTATTTGGCGGACACGGGTGCCCAGGACGCCGGAGCGGTGTACATCTGCGACGGGGACGACCTGACCGGGGTCCGTTCCCTGTCGGAGTGTGGCGTGCGCCTCGACGGCGAGTTGCCCGACGACCTCGCGGGCAACTCTGTGGACAGCGGTGGCGACCTGGACGGTGACGGCTTCGCGGACCTGGTGATCGGCGCGCCGGGTTCCATCAACACCACCCACGGGGGGTACGCCTACGTGGTCTACGGACCGCCTGGGGGCAACGCGAGTCTGTCCGATGCGGACGCGAAACTGTACGCGGAAGGGACCACGGACTACGCGGGACTCGCAGTGGGAAGCGGCGACGTGGACGGGGACGGCCTCGATGACATCCTGATCGGCGCGCCGGCCGAGGACACGGTCGATCTGGACTACCCAGGTGTGGTTTACGTCGTATTCGGGCCCGCATACGGTGCGGTCTACCTGAGCGCTGCCGACGTCATCCTCGAAGGCGAACAGGACGACAGCCTCGCGGGCGTGGCACTGGACGTAGGCGGCGACGTGAACGGGGACGGGATCGCGGACGTCTTGATATCCGCCACCGGCTCCGTGGACCGGGCCTACCTTCTGTACGGACCTCTACTGCCCGGGACGCACTCCCTGGCGGACGCCGACGCGATCCTCGAGGCCAGCGAGTCGAACTCCCTGTTCGGAGAGGTCGTGGCGCTGGGGGACGTGGACGGCGACGGATTTGCAGACGCGATCGTCAGCGATCCCGCTCACGGCAACTGGCGCGGCACCGTGTTCGTATTCCGCGGCAGCGCCGGGCTCTGAAGCGAGGGATCGGAAAGCTCGAATCCCCGAGGGCTGGGGGCGAGGGAGGTGCCTGTTGCGCCTAGGGCGGATCCGCCTGGCCGCATTCCCACAGCAGCTCGGGGGGCGAGCAGTCGCAGGGCGAGATGCCGGCGCCCCAGCAGATGACGTAGCTGCCGGTGGAGGTGGCGCAGCCGTGGTTCTCGCCCACGGACAGGTCGGTGAACTCCCGGTCCGGGGGGTCGCACTGGCCGAAGTCGTGGGTGCCGCAGCCCCAGCAGGCGAGGGTGCCGTCGGCGGCGATGGCGCAGGTGTGCTCGCCGCCGGCCTGGACCTGCTGGAAGGTGCCGCCGGGGGCCGACGCCTGGCCGTCGCCGTCGTAGCCCCAGCAGGCCAGGGTGCCGTCGTCCTTGACGCCGCAGGAGTGCCACTTGCCGGCGCTGACCTGGGTGAAGGTGCCCGCAGGGGGGGTGGTCTGGCCGTATTCGTCGTCGCCCCAGCAGGCGACGGTGCCGTCGTCCACCAGCCCGCAGGTGTGGTATTCGCCGCCGTCGAGGGCGGTGAAGGCGACGCCCTCGGGCACGTCGGTCTGACCGTGGTCGTTGCGGCCCCAGCACTCGACCTCGCCGAGCTCGGTGAGCCCGCAGGTGTGGTAGGTGCCGGCGGCCATGGACTCGAACACCGTGTCCGGCGGATCGGCCTGACCGGAGATGTTGAGCCCCCAGCAGCGGTTCTCGCCGTCCTCGCGCACGGCGCAGGCGTGCCGGCCGCCCACGGCGATGTTGGCGGCCACGGTGTTGATCGGCACCGCGAGCTGCCCGTCGTCCTCCCAGCCCCAGCACTGGACGGTGCCGTCCAGGTTGCGCGAGCAGCTGTGGGCCAGGCCGGAGCCGATCTCGACCCACTGGGCGGTGGAGGACTCCCCGTCGCCGGGTTCACAGGGTTCGGTGGTGTCGTCGTCGTCGCCGACGGCGGAGTCGTCGTCGTCGTCACCGGGGCAGCCGGCCAGCAACAGCAGCAGCGGCAGGGCCAGCAGGGCGAACGGTCGGCGGATGTCGCGAGCACGCATCGGCGGCCTCCTTGCGGTGGCCCAGGGTACCAGAACGGGGGGGGCGTGCTGTCGGGCAGGACGTTGCCATGCTGCGCTCGTCGTCGGACAATCCCCGTGTGAGGGGATTCCAGGCCGCTGCGATGGTCCTGCTCGGTGTGCTCGCGGGGTGCGTGCAGCCCGGCGAGCTGCGCCTCCGCCTGGCCGACGTCTCCCCCGATCCCCTGGAGGGGGTCGAGTCCTTCCGGCTGCGCTTCTCCGACGGGGAGGCCGAGCGGGTCCTCGAGCTGCCGTTCGGCGGCGAGGCCGAGCTCTCCGAGGGATTCCAGGGCGAGGTCGTCGTGGACCTGGAGCTCGAGGCGCTCAGCGGCCGGGGGGTGGTGCTGGCCCGCGGGTTCCTGCGCGGCGACGTGACGCCGCCGCCGGGGCTCGTGGTGGACGAGACCGTCGCCCTGCTGCGGGCGGGGACGTTCAGCCAGGTCGCCGGGCTGGAGCTGGGCGGTGCCGGCGCCGATCCCTGCGTGGTGCTCCTGACGGACGGCCGCCTGTTGATCGCCGGCGGGTCCAGCCCCCGCTCCTGGGTGCTCGACCCGGACCGGGGTCTGCTGACGCCGGCCGCCGACGGACTCCCCTCTCCCCTCGAGCGTTGCCAGGGCGCTGCGCTGGCCGATGGGCGGGTGGTACTGGCCGGCGGGGGCGGCCCGGACCTGGAGGTGGTGTACGGCGAGGGCTACATGGGCCACGAGACGCTGGCGACGGGGCGCGAGGGCGGCGCCCTGGCGGCGGCCCTGGCCGGCGAGATCGCCTGGTGGATGGGGGGCGGCTCGGACGATGGCTCGCTGACCTCGGAGCTGTTGATTGCCGGTCAGGACGGCGTGATGGAGGGCCCCGAGGTGACCGGCGAGGTCCTGTCCGGCCACCGCCTGGCGTGCACCTCCAGCGGCGACGCCTGCGCCGCGTTCGGCGGTGACGGCGAGGCTCCCGCCTGGTGGCGGATCGACGCCTCCGCCGCGCTCGCCGCGGCGGGGGGAGGGCTCACCCCCCTGATCCACGACGGGGACCAGCCCGACCTGCCCGGCCGCGCCGGTGTGGCCTACGACGACCGTCACGTACTGGGCCTCCTGGAGGACGACGACGTCTGGCTGGGTCTGTACGACGTGGGCGATGACGGCGAGCTGGTGTGGAGCCGCGGTCAGCCCGCCGGGCTGGCGGGATCGGCCCTGGCGTCGGCCGGGGACGGCCGGGCCTACCTGGTGGGGGGACACGACGGCGGCGACGTCGCCGACGAGATCTGGACGATCGCGGGTACCGGGGCGAGCACCCTGCTGGCGCCGGTGGACGGCGCCTTCCTCGCCCACCCCCGCCAGCGCTGCGGAGCCGCCGTCCTGCCCGATGGCCGTGTGATCGCCGTCGGGGGCACGGACGCCGATGGACCGGTGGACATCATCGAGATCTACCAGCCGGTGGGCGGGTAGGCTCCTTCGGCGGGTGTTCCCGGGGACACGACACGGCTTGTGACCGCGCAGGGCCGAGATTCCCCTCAAGGCTGATAAGCTGTCCGTTGCAGGGGATCATCATGAGTCAGAGCAGGCAGTATTCGAGTCAACTCCGTTTCAGCGGAGTCGCGCTGGCCATCCTGGTGCTCTCCGGAGCCGGCTGTCCCACGGACGAGACCGGGGACGGGGACCCACTCCTCCAGGTCTCGCCCGCCGAGATCGAGTTCGGCGTGGTCGGCCTCGGGGCGCTCGTCGAGCGTGACCTGGAGATCTCCAACGCGGGGGACGCGTCGCTGACTCTGGCAGCGATCGCGCTGCTGGGGAACGACTCCCAGTTCGCGATCCCCGGCTTCTCAGGCGACCTGGAACCCGGCGGTTCGGTGACGTTGACCCTGTCCTTCCTCGCCGCGCTCGAGGGACCCGCCGAGAACACCGTCCGCATCACGAGCGACGACGCGCAGCGGCCCCAGCTGGACGTGCCCGTGTGGGTCGAGGACGTGACCGTGGAGCCGGTCGCGGACGTGGCGTGGGAGCCGACCTCCCTGGACTGGGGTGAGGTCGCGATGGGGGTCGCCGAGCCCCGGACGGTCACCCTGTCCTCGGTGGGCACCGGAGATCTGACCCTGCAGGGCCTCGAGCTGGCCGGCGAGACCTCCGCCGACTTCACCCTGCTCACCGCCGAACCCCCGGGCCCCCTGGCCCCGGGAGCCACGTTCGACGTCGAGGTCGAGTACTCTCCCTCGGACGACGATCCCGACACCGGAACCCTGGTCGTCACCTGCGACGATCCGGACACCCCCGAGGTGAGCGTCCCCCTCTCCGGCGGTTTGCTGCCCCAGCCCGACATCGAGCTCTCCCCGGCGGATCTCGACTTCGGCTCCATGGACGTGGGCCAGACTGCGGCCCTCTCGACGGTGGTCCACAACCTGGGACAGCTGGACCTGCACCTGGGTCCCCTCTCCATCAGCGGCTCGGCCGACTTCTCCCTGGCCCTCGATCCCTCGTCCACCGTCGTGGAGCCGGGGGCGATCACCTACGTGGAGGTGCAGTGGGCGCCCACCAGCGCCGGTATCGCCGTGGCAGAGGTCGAGATCCCCAGCGACGACCCCGACGAGCCGGTGGCCGTGCTCTCGCTGACCGGCGACGCACTACCGCTGGGGGACATCGACGCCTCCCCGCTCTCGGTGGACTTCGGTCCGGTGTACGTGGGCAGCAGCGCCACGGCGGTGGTCACGGTCACCAACGCCGGTGACGCGGAGCTGACCCTGGGCGGGGTGGGCATCACGATCTCCGACGAGGTGGAGCTGACCGCCGATCCCTCCTACCTGGTGCTGGCCCCGGCGGAGACGGCCGAGGTAGAGCTGACCTACGAACCGGATGACGCCGGGGTGGACAGCGGCACGCTGTGGATCCCCAGCGACGACGTGGACGAACCCCTGATCGAGATCCCGGTCCAGGGCGAGGGGGTGACCGAGCAGGACATCGACCTGGACCCGGCCGGCCTGCAGTTCGGCCCCATCGAGGCGGGCCTCCTCCAGTCGCTGGAGGCCACCATCGCCAACCTGGGCACCGGCGACCTGAGCCTGGGCCCGCTGACGTTGACCGGCGACGCGGTGTTCTACATCACCGACGATCCCGCGGGCGAGATCATCCCCCCCGGGGACGACGTGACCGTGGAGGTGACCTTCTCGCCCGGCGCCGAGGGCGTCTTCGCCGGAGCGGTGGAGGTCGCCAGCGACGACCCGGACGAGCCGGTGGCCCTACTGACCCTCGCGGGGGAGGCCTTCGTGCTGCCGGACATCGAGGTGGACCCGGAGGAGGTCGACTTCGGGCTGATCGACGTGGGGCAGTCGGTGGGCGACACCGTCGCGGTCCGCAACCTCGGGGCCGGCCCCCTCGAGGTCAGCTCGGTACAGCTCAGCGGAGGGGGTGAGATCGCCTTTTCCTCCCCCGATCTGCCCGGGACGATCCCGGCGGGTGGAGAGGTCGAGATCCAGGTCAGCTACACCCCGATCGACGACGCGTCGGACGTGGGCAGCCTGACCCTGCACAGCGACGACCCCGACCAACCCGAGGTGGAGGTCGAGCTCATCGGCGACGGCCGGCTGTTCGCCGACATCGAGGTCACACCCACGGCCCTGGAGTACGGCGAGGTGCAGGTGGACGACACGGCCGTCGCCACGGTGGAGATCACCAACCTGGGCAACGACCCCCTGCTGCTCTCCAGTTGCAGCGCGGGCGGAGACGCGGCGTTCTCGATCTCGGTGGACCCCTGCGGCGGGCCGCTGGCGGCCGGTGACACGGTGGAGCTGGAGGTGAGCTTCGCCCCGGACGCCGAGCAGCTGTTCGTGGGCAGCGTGGTGGTCCAGAGCGACGACGCCGACACGCCCCAGGTGACCGTGGGGTTGCTGGGCACCGGGATCACCCCCGAGATCGACGTGGCGCCGACCCAGCTGGACTTCGGCCAGCTGGACATCGGCGTGACCGCGTCCATGGACCTGGAGATCCGCAACCAGGGCAGCGCAGACCTGGAGCTCGGCGCCCTGTACCTCGCCGGTGGGGCCGAGTTCTCCCTCGACCTGGATCCCTCGTACCAGGTCCTCGCCCCGGGGGACACGACCCCGGCCACCGTCAGCTACACGCCGGTGGATCTCGTCGCGGACACCGGCGAGCTGCAGATCCCCTCCAACGACCTGGACGAACCGCTGCTGGCGATCCCGCTGCTGGGGGCCCACGATCCCATCGCCGACATCCACGTGGATCCCCAGCTGCTGGACTTCGGCACCGTGGACGTGGGCCAGCTGGCCAGCGACACGATCGCGGTGAACAACCAGGGCACCGGCGACCTGTGGGTCGACCTGCCCGCGCTGGTGGGCAATCCCGACTTCGACATCGACACCGCCCAGTTCCCCTGCTCACTGGGGCCCGGCGAGAGCGCCTCGCTCCCGGTGACCTACCAGCCCTCGGACGGCGTCGCGGACAGCGCGACGGTCACGATCACCAGCGACGATCCCGACGAGCCCGCCCTGGAGGTCGCGCTGAGCGGCGCCCCGACGCCGGAGCCCGGGATCTACCTGATGCCCCCGTCCCTGGCCTTCGGGCAGGTGCAGATCGGGGACAGCGCCACCCTGTCGGCGAGCATCACCTCGGTGGGCAACGGAGACCTGGAGCTGGGCACGCTGTCGGTGGTGGGCACCGGTGAGTTCACCCTGACCACCGATCCCTCGGGCATGACGCTGGCGCCGGGGACCTGGACCCTGGTGGAGGTCACCTACGCGCCGGTGGATGGGGGATCGGACACGGCCGAGGTGATGATCCCCAGCAACGATCCGGACGAGCCGCTGGTCGTCCTCGAGCTGTCCGGCGCCGAGGACCCGGTGCCGGACATCGACGCCGATCCCCTGACCGTGGACTTCGGGTTGGTGGACCAGGGTCTGACCGCCAGCGAGGCGGTGACGGTGAGCAACGCGGGCACCGCCACGCTGACCGTGACCGGCATCAGCCTCTCGGGCAGCAGCGACTTCAGCTGGACCGCGGTGGGCATCCCCGGGCAGCTCTCGCCGGGGGACTCCGGGACCCTGACGGTCACCTACGAGCCCAGCGACGATGTGGCCGATAGCGGCACGATCACCCTGACGAGCAATGACCCCGACGAGGCCTTCGTCAACGTGGAGCTCTCGGGCCAGGCCACCCCGGAGCCGGAGATCCTGCTCGATCCGGCGCCCCTGGACTTCGGCGACGTCCAGCTCACCTGCGAGGACACGATGGATCTGGCGATCCAGAGCGTGGGTGGCGCACCCCTGACGTTGACCGGCTATACCTTCGTGGAGTCGGCGCCGGGCGGGGCGATGACGCTGGACGCCGGCGATCTCCAGGACTACGTCGACTTCGGCTGGGAGCTCCAGCCCGGCGAGGAGATCGAGGTCAGCGTCGGCTTCGTGCCCGACGACCTGGTGGTCTACGAGGCCCTGTTGACCGTGTCCAGCGACGATCCGGACCAGCCCGATGCCGAGGCTGTCATCGACGGCGAGGGGGTGCCGGCGGGCTGGATCACCGAGACCTTCACCCAGACCGGCAACAACTGGGTCGACGTGCTGTGGGTCGTGGACAACTCGTGCTCGATGTGGGACGAGCAGGGCCAGCTGGGGGACGACTTCAGCTTCTTCTACGACGTGGTCGAGGACGCGGGCGTGGACTACCGGATCGCGGTGGTGTCCACCGACAGCCCGGACTTCCAGGGGGCGAACTACCCGGTCATCGACAACAACACGCCCAACGGCGCGGCCGAGTTCGAGGCCAACTGCGCCCTGGGCACCGGCGGTTACTGGGTCGAGCAGGGCCTCGAATACGGCTACCAGGCCCTGATCAAGGCCCGCAACAACTACGCGCCCAACGACGGGTTCTGGCGGGACGAGGCCCTGTTGCTGGTGATCTACGTGTCCGACGAGGCGGACGGCAGCGGCAACTGGGCCACCTACGTGAGCAACTACCAGGCCATGAAGACAGACCCCGACGACGTGATCCTCAGCGCCATCTGCGGCACCGACGGGGTCAACGCCGTGTCCTGCACCGGCCCCGGCGGAAGCGCTGACGCGGGGTACGGCTACGTGGACGCCGCCAACGACACCGGCGGCATCCTGGGCTCCATCTGCGACGCCGACTGGTCGGCGACCATGTCCCTGGTGGGCTGGCTCGCCACCGCCAACGTGGTGGACACCTTCGCCCTGTCCGAGGACGCGATCCCGGGCAGCATCGAGGTCTCGGTCAACGGCGTCGACCAGCCCGCAGGCTGGGTCTACGATCCCCCGCAGAACGCCATCGTCTTCGCACCGGCCTACGTGCCGTCCTACGGCGACACCCTCGAGGTCACCTACGGCTACTACGACAACTGCTGAGGTCCACGGCCGGGATCGCGGGCCAAGCCTACCCACAGTAGATTGGGAGCATGGACGAGAAGCGGCTGGATGCGGTGGTGGTGGGTGCGGGCAGCGCGGGGGCGGCCGCGGGCTGGCAGCTGGCCCGGCGGGGGCTGCAGGTCGCGGTCATCGACCGTCAGCCCCTGGGCCGTTGCGGCGCGCGGTGGGTCAACGGCGTCCCGGCGTGGACCTTCGACGAGGCCCAGGTGCCGCGCCCCGAGCCCCCGGAGCTGCGGGGGGATGGCGGGACCTTCCTGATCCTGGGCAAGGAGGAGCGGGGCACCCTGCGCCTCGCCGACGCGCCGCCGATGGCGGTGGACATGCGCCAGCTGGTCGCCCGCCTCCAGGGGGCGTGTCGCGACGCGGGCGCCGAGGTGCGAGGGGGCGTGTCGGTTCGGGGGGTGGAGCTGGAGGGTGGCCGACCGGTGGCCCTGGTCTGCTCCGCGGACCAGGGCGGCGGCGACCGTCGGGATCTGCGCCTGGTGGCCGACCTGTTCGTGGACGCCAGCGGCATGCGGGGGACCCTGCGGGAGCGGATCCCCGCCCTCGCCGAACAATGCCCCCGGGTGACGCCGGAACACACCATCGTGGCCGTGCACCAGGTCTGCGACGTGGACGATCTGGCCGGCCTCGAGGCCTTCCTGGCCCATGTTGGGGCACGCCCCGGGGACAGCATCAGCTGGATCGGCCTGGGGGCCGGGCTGTCCACGATGGCCGTTCGCACCGACGAACAACTGACCGAGGTGGAGCTGCTGTCCGGGGTCGGCGGCACGGACACGGTCACCAGCGCCCCCCGGCTGATGGCCGATTTCGTGCGGCGCGAGCCCTGGGTCGGCGCCCGCCGGTTCGGCGGTTCGGGGACGATTCCCGTCCGGAGGCCCTACGACCGCCTGGGCGCCGAGGGTGTCGCCCTGGTGGGCAACGCGGCTTGCCAGGTCTTCCCCGCCCACGGCAGCGGGGTGGGCATGGGTCTGCTCGCGGGCAAGCTGCTGGCCCAGGCCGCGACACGGCACGGGGACCCCGGATCCGCCGCCGCCACCTGGGACTACCAGGCCCGCTTCCAGCGACGCTTCGGCGCCGTGCTGGCCTCGTACGACGTGTTCCGCCGGCTGTCCAACCGCATCACGGGCGCCCAGGTGGACGCCATGCTCGCCGCCGGCCTGATCGAGGCCACCAACTCCCGGGCGGCCATCGATCAGCGGATGACGCGCCTGCGGCCCGGCATGATCGGACGGACGGTGCTGGGCTCCCTCCGGGCGCCCCGGCTCGCAGCCCGCATGGCCCCGGCGCTGGCGCGCATGCAGCGGGTCCACGCGGCCTACCTGGCCCACCCGCCGCGCCCGGACCCCGACGCCCTGCGGCTGTGGTCCCACCGCGTCGCGTCCCTGTTCGACGAGCCCCCCGACATCCCCTGACCCGGGCGCAAACGACCCGGTCGTTCGGAACCGGGTTTGCAAGCCCAATCCGACGTGTCACCGCCGCTCAGCTGCGGGAGACGGGCGGACTGGAACACCCCTTGCACAGGCATGCGTGTCGAGTCCGCCACAAGCCGCGGACGATGGAGGGAGTATGAAACCTACCGTCGACTCGAGCCGACACCTGTCACCTTCACCTGTCACCCTCGGGGTGATCCTGGGGTTGTCGACCCTCGTCCTCTGGGGATGCCCGGTCCCCGACTTCCCCACCGAGGAGGGGCAGCTGACGTTTCAGACCCCTGGCCTCCACGTGGGGGGCTCGGGGGGGTTCGCCAACCAGGTCGGCGTGCTCGAGGGCACGCCGATCTGCACCGAGTGCACGAAGGCCCAGCTCACCCTCGCCGAGGGCGACGTCGCCGACTTCTCCTGCGGCGACGACAGTGAATACGACGCACTGGCCTGCTTCGACCAGGACGTGGAGGCCGGACACCTGGACGGGGACGGCTGCGTGAACGGCGACGGCTCGGGCGCCGTGACCTGGACCTTCACACCCACGGACTGCGCGCTGGCCGAGCTGGGTGTCGAACTGCTGCCCGACCAGGTCGAATTCCGCTTCGTGGATCCCGAGGTCGTCGAGGGGGGGGTCGATCAATGGCTGGAGGTCGCGGCCACCGAGCTGTACGAGGCGGGCCTGCTGGCCCAGCCCGACGGCAGCGGCTTCGACGAGTCGCTGCGCAATCCCGACGGTGAGCCCTTCCGGGTGGTCGCGGGAGAGCCCTTCGTCTTCCGCGTCCGTCTGATCGAGGAGACCAGCGGGGAGCCGGTGGCCTGGGCTTCCCAGGACGGCTCGATCGAGGTGAACACCACCGCAGGAGACCAGGTCTCGGTGATCGAGATCGGTACCGGCTTTGCGGAGCTGGCCATCCCCGAGGGCAGCGAGGCCGAGATCGGGCTCACCGTCGGGGAGCGGACCTGGAGCGCGGGCCGGGTGGTCGGCGTCCCGCCGTCGACGGTGGACTCGCTGGTCGTGGTCGGCGCGGTGTACGCCGAGGGTCAGGAGGGCGCGGGCACCCCGTACGCCGCGCGGGCGGTGCTGCGGGACGACCAGGGACGACCGGTCTACGGCGCCCCGGTCACCTGGAAGGTGATCGGGGGCGAGCTGGCCCTGTCCCAGGGCTTCCTCGACCTGCCGGGCGCCGACTACGTGGAGCTGGGCGACGCCTGCATCGACCCGGCCGACACCTCCCCCCGCAGCATGAGCCTCAAGGCCAGCTACCGTGGCATGTCCGACCGGGTGGAGTTCTCCTGGGATCCCCCGGAGCCCGAAGAGGCTCCGAACAGCGAGGGCTGGCAACCCCACGAGAGCTGCAGCGGTGGCTGTAGCTGCAGGGCGGCCGGCCCCTCCCCCACCCCCGCGGCCGCCGCCGCTGCCCTGGGGCTGGTCGGGATCCTGACCGTCCGCCGCCGGCGCTGACCCGGGGCCGCCCCGGCAGGGATCCCTGGCCTGCACGGGGGAGTGAGCGAACTACGGCGGGTCGGGGGTCGCCCGTTCCTGGCCCAGGATTTCGCCCAGGTCCATGCCCTCGAAGAGATCCAGGGGCGGATCGAGCACGGTACCCTCGTATTCGATGTCCACATCCTCGGGACAGGTCCAGCCCGTGAGGGTCGGCGTCCCCCTGACCTCGTCGGGCACGAGGGCGACGATCTTGGGCAACACGATGGGTAGCACGGCGACGGTCGAGTCTGGCTGTAGCGTGGTGACCGTGCCTCCCCCCTCTCCACCCGCAGGCGCGCCTCCGATCTCTCCGACCGCCAGGTAGAACTGGACGCAGTGGATGCCTGCGCGGGCCAGGGCGTCCTGGGCGAGGACGTGATCCCCCGTCGTTCCCTCGCCGAGGACCACCATGCCCTCCGGGATCGGCCCGTCCACCCGCTCCGCGACCGCGGCCGCCACCTGGTTCGCGGTCTGCGGTGGCATGTCGTCGAGGCTGAGCAGGTCCGGAGCTCCGTCTTCACCCCACGCCCAGCGGATCCCGTCGGGTGCGACCCGGACAGCCACCTGACCCCCCGACAACGGCGTCGGTGACGCCTCGACCCCCGCCGGTGTCGGATCGTCCACCCACAGCGACATCCCGTCGAATCCCACGTGTCCGGCGGTGTAGATCGCCTGCGCCAGGGTGCGAGCAGGTACGCGGGCGTCCACGGCCAGCAGCAGAGGCGGGATCTCGGCGTCCCTGAAGCCCGCGGGGGGCGCCGTGGAGCCGTGGGTCCAGGGCCGACACCCGAGGGCGGACAGCTGCCGGGCGTCGTCCACCAGGGCGTCCAGGGCGTCGCGCAGGGGAACGAGCAGGATCCCGTCCCCCCCGGCCCCCGCCGACAGCCCCCGGTCCAGGTCCATGACCGGCTCGCCCCCGAGGGTGATCCGCTCCACCCCCACCTCGACCACCGCGAATCGCAGGGGCAGGCCCGCGGATTCGCCCCGCGTGCAGGCCTCCAGGTCCTCGTCCCGGATCCCCTCCATCGGCCCCGCCGCCAGGAACCACGACGCGGGCACCCCCGTGGCAGCCTCCACCGCGGGGAGCTGGAGCGCCCCGGTCTCCAGGATCATCGTCGAGTCCGGGTCGCTCCCGCAGCATCCGTAGCCAGCCACGAGGAGCCCTGCCAGGACGGCGACCAGCGAGCCACGGAACATGGAGATCCTCCCCTCTTGCGGGGCGCGGGTCATGGCCCCGAGCCGAGCATAGCAGGTGCCCTCCGGCGGGCGATCGTGGGAGACGGACCCCGCTCAGGGGGCGTGGGCCACCAGCGGGGGGATCCGCTCCGCGGTGTAGACGCCGGCCCGGTCGTCCTCCGTCGGTCCGGCGAGATCGATGCGCCAGACCACCTCGCCGTCGGGGGTCACCTCGAAGATCCGGCTCGGGGTGTCGGTGTCGACCATGCTGCCGGCGGTGATCAGGGTGTTGCCGTTGTCCAGCCGGTCCACATCCCCCCAGATGCTGGTGTACCAGTGATCGTCGGCCAGCTCGCCCGGGTACTCCCAGGCGATGCGCGCGGTGCGGGCGTCCTCGTCGATGGCATACTCGACTGCCCTCGAGTACCCCCGCGTTCCGGCGCCGTTGTCGTACATCAGCACGTGACCGTCGGGCAGCACCGAGGTGGCGTGGGCGCCGGAGAACCACGGTTCCTCGTGCTCCCCCTCGAAGGCGAACTCGCCCTCCTCGCCCAGCGTCCAGACCACCTCACCGTCGGTGGGGTCGATGCGGTACAGCCGGCTGTGCAAGCGGGAGTTCAGGTACACGGCGTCGTCGTCCATCTGCACCGCGTTGGCCCACAGGGTGGTCTCCAGCTCCGACATCAACGCCCCGGAATCCCAGCGCCAGGTGACCTCGCCGTCGGGATCGAACTTCTGGATCACGTCGAGGGTGTGGCCTTCCGAGTAGCTGTAGAACAGCGCCAGGTAGTCGCCGTCGGCCTGCTTGCGAAGCGTGTGGTGCATGTACCCGTCCACGCCGACCGCCGGCTGCTCGGGTCCCTCCCAGACCACGTGTCCCGCCGCCGTGACCTCCAGCGCGCGCTGGCCCTCGGCGGGCAGCGGGCCGACGAGCACGTGCCCCCCGGGCTCGGCGAGGGTCGTATCCACCGCGGCCATCGCTCCCTGGGACTCGAACGCGTGGTACCAGCGCACCCGCCCCTCGGGATCGACCGCCACCACCGCGCGGTTGTCCAGGTCCGGTTCCACGAGGAAGGAGGTGAGGGTCCACCCCTTGTGCATCTTTTCCGGGTCGTGGGCGACGACGGTCAGCTCGGGCATGGGGAAGGACAGGGCCGAGGTCTCGAAGGCCCCCTGCCCCCGGAAGACCACCTCCCCCTGCTCGTCGTGGGACACGGCCGACAGTTCGAACCGAGCCTGCTCCCACAGCCCCAGGACCAGCACCTCGTGCTCGTCCACCGGCTTGTCGTCCAGATACTGCAGGGGCTCTCCGTCGCCGGCGGTGGCCGTCAGCTCGGTGGTGGCCGGCACGTCGGTGGTCCAGTGCACCAGGCAGGCGAGTCCGTTGTGGGGGATCGATTCGATGTCGAGCTCCGACGGCTCCGACGTGGTGTCATCGTCGCCCGAGACGTCGTCGTCGGGCTCCTCCGGATCGCACCCGGAGGCCAGGACCAAGCCGACGGCGAGGGTGAGGGCGCTCCGAACCATACGGGGAAATAGCATCACATCCCACTGTAGCCCATGGGAGCGCTCACACCCGTACCACCCGCTCCCGTTCCACGTCCAACTCGGGGTTGCCGAAGGTCCGGTGGGCGAGGGCCCACAGTCCACCCATGGCCCACAGCAGGGGGCCGGGGGCGCGGCCCAGGCTGTCGGCGAAGACCAGCCGCACGAAGAAGTCGCTGTCGAGGGCGAAGGCCAGCCGCTTCTGGTACGTGGGCACGTAGAACTGGCTGGCCGCCCAGTCCATGTACCGCAGCCGCCGGCCCAGGGCGGTGCCCTGCAGGGCCGGGGCGTCGTCCATCTCGAAGTGGTCTCGGCGGAACGCCCGGGCGACCCGCTCGGCGGCCAGCTTGCCGTACTCGAGCGACTGGGCGATGCCCTCGCCCCACAGCGGGTCGACACCCGCCGCGTCGCCGGCCAGCACCAGCCCCGGCGCCGTCAGACGCTCGTCCGGCGTGAACAGCCGGGCCGGATAGGCCACGATCCGCTGCCCGGCCGGGTCGACTCCGTGGGCGGCCAGGGCGCGGTGGAAGCCCTCGCGGGCCTCGGCGGGAGGGATGCCCGGAGTGCCGTAGAAGCCGCGACTGATCCAGGGTTCACCGTGCTCGAACGCGGGGAAGGACCAGTAGTAGCCGAAGCAGCCCCGGGCCATCTCCGAGAAATCGAAGATCAGCGCGGGTTCGCCCGATGCGGCCGGCTCGTCCGGACCGGGGGGTCCCTCGGCGACCCAGACCGGCACGGGCTCGGCACCCCGGGGCAACAGGCCGCTGCGGCGGGACACGGGCCGGGAGCCGGAGGCGTCGATCACCACCTGCGCGGCGTAGGTCGCCCGTGCGGTCTCCACCTCGATCCGGTCGCCGTCACGGCGGAGATGGAGCGCGCTCTCGTCCTCGCGGAGCTCACCCACCACCTCCCGGGCCCGGTCGGCGAGCCACTCGTCCAGCTGCCAGCGGCGGCTGACGGGGATGGTGGCTCCCAGGTCCAGGTGGGTGACGTGCTGCTCGTGGGCGAGGGTGACCCGGGAGACGATGCGCGCGCCGGGGGGGACCTCGTCGAGGCCCATCTCGGAGAACAGGGGGCCGCAGCGCCCGGTGAGCCCTCCGGCGCAGCCCTTGGGCCGTGGGTGCCGCTTGCGTTCCAGGACGACCGTCCGCGATGCCACCTCCGGCGCCAGCCGGGCCAGATGGGCCGCGGCGGAGCTGCCGGCGGGACCGGAGCCGATGATCACCACGTCCGGCCGATGTTTCATGGGATGTCCCCCCTTGTTCCCCTGCGCAACGGCGTCACCCGATGACCTGGACCTGGGTCGAGTCGGCCCCCGCGTGCTGCTCCAGCAGCTCGGCGAACCGGCGGGCGAGCCCGTCCATCCGCGTCGCGTCCACCGCGGCGCGGGTGCCGTAGATCACCGCGAGCACGGTCCCGGTGGACTCCCCGACCTTGGTGGCCATCGAGTCCTTGATCGGCGTACCCCGCGGTGCCTCTCCGTCGCACACGACCAGCAGCCCCTTCAAGGCGATCTCCTGGCCGGACGGGTTGAACACGTAGCTCTCCCCCTCCGCGCCGAACCTCAGCACCGGGGACCCCTCGAACCGGCCCAGATCCAGCACCGAGATCGGCAGTCCGCTCTCCAGGGACACCAGGTTGTTGATGTCCACCAGCGCCGAGATCACCGGGAAGTCCCCCTTGCGAGCCATGGCCCCGAGGTACTCGCTCGCGGGCTTGCCCCGGCCCGCGGGCTTGTAGCCCCGGGTCCGCAGCACGTCGCGCACCGCCTTCTTCAGGCCGGGCTCCGGGAAACCCTCCAGGGCTCCGACGCGACCGGCCTCGGCGGCCAGCAGGTTCGCGAGCGGCTCGGGCGAGGGACCGTTGGACACCCCCTCGGCGCGCACGACGCCCACGATCAGATCGGGCAGTTCCAGATCCAGCTGCAGCAGGTCGTCCATCGATCAGTCCAATCGGATCACCCGCACCAGGGCCTCGGCATCCGCGCTGGTGCTCAGGGTCACGTCCAGGATCCCGTCCAGGTCCTCCACCTCCAGATACACCGCGCCGCCGGACCGCAGGTCCTG
Source organism: uncultured Rickettsiales bacterium (assembly GCA_964542165.1). Lineage (GTDB taxonomy): Bacteria > Myxococcota_A > UBA796 > UBA9615 > CAYRNR01 > CAYTBN01. The sequence goes on along the minus strand of CAZITQ010000088.1, from coordinate 8,205 downwards.
GGCTCCCGGTGCGTCCAGGGCCGAGGCGACCGGGCCGTCCAGCTCCAGCCAACCGTGGATGGTCGTGTACAGGTCGATGCCCCGCATGTAGCCGGTCAGCACATCCTCGATCTGGGGCTGGAAGTGATAGGCGGGATCGGCCGCGTCGCCGGAATCGACCCGCTGGTGGAGCCCGAGGGCGGTCCAGTAGTCGGCGTAGAGATCGTCGGGGTCCAACCCCGTGACCTCGATCACGCCGTCCAGCCCGGCGGCCGAGGTGCCGAACCAGTCGTGGAGGAACGCCACGCCACAGGTCGCATCGAAGGTCCCGTCGTCGTGGGCCACCTCGGGTCCATGGCGGTCGTAGAGGTAGCGCATCACGCTGGCCGCCACCCCGCGCAGCGTGCCGTCCCGCTGGGGGTAGTAGTGGGTCCCCAGCTCCTGGACGAACACGTCGGAGAGCGAGGCCGCCCCGATGTCGTCGAGCATCATCCCCCACACGTACTGGTTGCCGTTGTTGTACCCGGTCAGGTCCTGGGCCAGGGCGCTCATGCCCTCGGTCACGTAGACGTTCTCGTCCACGTCCGTGTCCCCGGTCTCCAGGTACTTGGCGGCGAAGTAGATCGTGTGGTTGAACTCGTGGGCCAGCAGCTCCGCCAGGGCGTGGGGTTGGTAGTAGTTGCCGTCCGGGTCGGGGATGTTGGCGTAGATGATCTCCTGCTCGTTGCCCCAGCCGCACACGTCCGCGGGCTGTAGATCGCACTCGGAGACGTAGGCCACGACCCCCTGGGCGTTGACCGTGTAGCTGAACAGCAGGCTCACGTGGCCATCGGCGTTGACGTCCGGCTCCTCGTGGAAGAAGAAGCGCTCGCGCGGCAACACGATGTCCTCGAACAGCTCCAGCGAGTCGGCGATGTAGTCCTCCTCCAGCGGGGGGAGGTCGTGCTCGGTGGTGATGTCCTGGTAGACGACCACCGAGTCGCTGACCGCCACCACCTCGGCCTCGATGTCGAAGGCGCCGAGCATGCCCTGCACCTGCAGGGTCCGCACGTCGCCGACCTCGGGCACGGTGGGGTCGCCGATGGGATCGCGCAGGGGCACGGGATCGGACACGCCCGGGGGCACGAAGCCTGGCTCGCCGTCGAGCGACTCGTCGGGCGGCGATGCGGCGGCCGCGGCGCCCCCGTTGATCTCCAGCGGCCAGGTGCGGTCGTTCATGCGCGACAGGGAGATCACGACGGCCACGTAGTCGCCCCCGTCCCCGTCGATGGAGAACGCGAACTCCCCGTCCTCCGACTCCACCTGGGCCACCGCGCCGACCTCCAGCAGGGAGCTTCCGTCCCAGGAGGTGGTGACGCCGGCGGTCAGGGCCTCGCAGGCGTCATCGTCGTCACCGGTGGTGTCGTCGTCACCGGTCGCCGAGTCGTCGTCGTCGATCGTGGGGCAGCCCACGGCCAGCAGGGTCGAGAGCAGCAAGAGGAACCAGGCTCGTCGCACGGATCGCACCTCCTGTACACGGGGACAGTGCACAATACAGCGGGACAGGGCCCATGTCAGGTGAATCGGGGAGCGCGGAGCCGGCTCACGGATCGGACCGCACGAGGATCGCCTGGAGGATCTCGCCCCCCTCCCCTTCGCTGCGCTGGCGGTACCCGGCGATCCAGCCGAATCCATCGTCGGCGGTGACCAGGCGGCGCAGGATCCCCTCCCCCGCCTGGGCGTCCCAGTGACGCTGGACCGACCACCCGCCTTCGTCCGGCCGCCACCAGCCGTTCTCGGCGAGAACCCAGGGATCGCCGTCGTCCGTGTAGGCCACGTCCAGCAGGGTCATGTTGGTCGGAACCTCCACGATCTGGTCACCGCGGAACGCCAGCGCGGTGGCCTCGCCCGCCGCGAAGACCTCGCCCGCGCGCGCAGCCACGCCCGCCAGTGACCAGCAGGGCGATTGCTCCTCGCCGGATCCGCATTGCCGGCCCACCGCGGACAGGTCCACGCTCTCGACCCGGTCCCGATCCCCCACGACCAGATACCCCGTGGTGCCACCGCTGCCCAGGATGCTCGTACCGACGGCCCACAGAGCGCCGTCGGCGCCGAAGGCCAGGTCCCGCAGGGAGGTGGGCCCCTCGAAGGTGTCCACGTCCACCACGGACCAGCCGTCGGGATCGCGGACCAGCACCAGGGGCACGTCGTGTCGCCGCCCCACGGCGTACACCTCCCCTTGAGGGGACTCGCCCACCGCGAACAGCTCCCAGTCGTGGGCCGTGACCTCGTCGGTGGACTCCTCGATCCACACGCCGTCGTCCAGCTGGAACAGCACGCCGAGGGACTCGCCCTCGTCCTCGCCCTCGCGGGCGCCCACCGCCCAGCCGCTCTCGGCCCCGGTGAGCTGCAGGTCCCGGAGCTCCACCCCCACGGGCCCGAAGTCCCGCTCCCACTCCCCACCGGGCGGTCGCCGCCAGAGCTGGGGCATCCCCCAGGGGGTCGTTCCCCCGGTGTCCCCATCCCCGGCGAGCCAGAGGCTGCCATCGGGGCCCTCCGCCACGGCGCTGGGGCGTAGCGCCGGCGCGGCCTCCCCCTCGTCGTCGGGGGTGATCCAGCTCGCGTCCACGCTCCAGGCCGACGTGCTGCCGTCCCGGTCGTAGCGGAGCATGGCCTGGCCGCCCCCGCAGTCCCCGCCGGAATCGCAGTCCGCGTACTCGGCCGCCAGCCACCCGCTGCGGGGCGACGGGAAGTCCGCGTCGTCGAACAGCCAGGTCCGGTTCGTGCCCTCGGGGAGGTCCGGCGCCAGGCGCTCGGCGGGCACCGCCTCCCAGCGGCCGAAGCGCCCGTGCACGAGCGCCTCCTCGCCGAATCCGGCGATCCACCCCTCCCGATCGCCGGGGTAGGCCACGACCCGGGGCGTGAAGTCGTCCCGATAGGGGAACTCGGTCAGCTCCAGCTGGCCCGCGTCCCCCGAGAGGATCCGATCCCCGGCGATCCAGATCTCCGGACCACCGGCCTGCCACGCCAGGTCCCGCAGCGGACCGATCTCCACCGCGCTGTCCGGCAGTTCGACCGTGTCCCACCCTTCGGCCCGGCGGATCAGCAACACGCCCTCCTGCTCCTGGGCCCGCCGCACACCCGCCGCATACGCGAACCCCGAGCGGGTGAGAACGCTGGACAGGGACAGCTGCTCGGGATGCTCCACCTCCTCCACGAAGGCCTCCTCGACGAACTCCCCGTCCTCGAAGGCGTAGAAGTGCGGGCCCTCCCAGCCCTGACCGACCACCAGGCCCGTACCGTCGGCGGAGAACGCGCAGGCGGTCACTCCATCCACGATGTCTGCGGGGACGGGGAAGACGGTCCACTCGCCCCCCTCCAGGCGGAAGAGGTGGGCCGTCGCCGCCAGCCACAAGACCGGGTCCTGGGCGAGACAGACATCCACGAAGGCGAAATCCCACAGCAGATCGTCGGGGTTGGGGACCCGGGTGAAGACGTCCCCGTCGCCCAGCAGCAGCAGGCCCGAGAGGCTCCCCGAGTGGTAGCCCGCCGCCCACACCTCGCCCCCATCCCCCACACGCAGGGTGCGAAGCGACGTCTGGGCCAGCCCCTGGTCGACGACCGTCCACGCGCCGTCCCCTCCAGGGGAGCAGGCGCCACCCCCGCCCGCGAACGCCAGCAGGAGCGTGCACGCGAGTCCCGGAAACGGGGGACGGATCGTCGGGCGAGTCATCTTCTCCATCATGGACCAACCGGCTCTCCACCGGTAGGGAGCGGCACCCGCTCGCGCGCCCCGACACGCGCGCGATGCTTGACACCCACGCCGCGACGTGGCTTACCAGGGAGCGGTTACGCACCTGACGGTCTACCGAATACCTACCGGGGTTCGGTCGTTCTAAGGGGACGTGGACAGGCACCGTCGGACGGTGCGTGGAACGGATGGGAGTCGGACACATGATGCTGGGGCGCTCGTGGCTCACCCTGCTCACCTTGCTCGCGGCGTTGGCCCTGGTCGGCGCCAGCGGAGCGGGAGAGGACGACGGCAAGAAGGAGCAACCCTCCTCCGACGACGAGGAGGGCGGTTCGGGGGATGTGGACTGGGGCGAGGAGGGTGGTCCCCCGGGGGACGACGACGACAGTGCCGAGGGCGATGAGCCCGCGCCCGCCGAGGGTGAAGACGGCGACACCCCCAGTGAGGAGGGCGAGGACGACGGCGGCGAAGACGGGGGAGACGACGGGACCGAGGAGACCGGCGACCAGCTCCCGCCTCCGGACGAGGACGACATCGACAGCTGGGACACCACCATCGAGAAGCAGGACCTCAACCAGGTCGTGGAGCGGGAAGAGGTCAAGGTCGACGTGGAGGATGAGCCCGAGCGGATCGGCATCTCGGGCAACTGGTACCAGGTGGAGGGTGACTGCGACTACTGCGAGACCATCCTCGGGCAGAATCTCGAGGTGCAAGAGACCGAGGTGATGCGGCAGTTCTTCGATCACCTCCAGATCGAACCCGACGCGAGCTCCGGCAAGATGGTCTACCCCAGCGAGGGCGCCAACCGCCCGCTGATCGTGACCCAGGATGGCGACCGGGTCATCGTCCTGATGTACGTCATCGACGTGGGTGAGCGGACCACCCCCGAGTACGCGACCATCTGGGATCTGCAGTGGCTGCTGCGCGACCAGAGGTTGCTGTATGGCCGCCGGTACGCGATCGACGCGTACCAACCCTTCGCGTATGCGGAGTGGGAGAAGGGCTACAAGGCGGACGAGGGATTCCTGCCCCAGGAACAGATCCGGACGTTCCTCGATCTCTCGCCGGTCATGGCCCTGGACGAGACCGAGAAGCGCTTCCCCATCGGGGACAAGGCCATGCTCACCTACCTGGGCTCGGCCGCCTTCGTGCGCAGCGACTTCGATGCCGAACCCTACAAGGACCTTCAGGCAAGGCTGTTCCAGGAGCGGACCGAGGCCGACGAGCGGGAGCGTGAGCGGGCTGCGGCCATGGAAGCCGCGGATGAGCAGTTCGCGGATCAGGACTGGGAGGTCCTGCTGGAATCCACCCGGCGGGCCGCCGAGCTCGGCGAGGAGTCGGCGGACCTGCATTTCTACACGGCAGCCGCGCATCAAGGACTCAAGCAGTACGAGGACGCCATCACCGAGTACAAGAAGGTGCTGGAGCTCACACCCAAGGACACCTCCGCACGGTTCAACCTGGCGCGGATCTTCGAGAAGCTCGGCCGCTACAAGGACGCCCTGCGGGAGTACCAGGTGATCCTCAAGTGGGATCCGGACGACGAGGAGGCCAAGGAGCGGGCCTTCAACCTGGCCCTCCAGCTCCAGGGAATCTAGCTCCAGGGCACGACTCAGCGAACCCCTCGGTTCGGAGAGAGCCAACCGGATGAAGTGCCCCAACTGCGGCAATCCTGGCAACGTCCACCGCTCCAAGCGCAGGTCCGGCTGGGAGAAGTTCCTCAGCTGGGTGACCCTCTTCCGCCCCTACCGCTGTCACCAGTGCAACTCGCGGTTCTGGCGCCTGCGGCTGATGCGCCACCGTCCCCCCGGGGAGCGGCGCCGGCGCCGGAGCAAGGGCCGGTCGAGAAGCGGCGGAAGCGAGCGCTCCCGGGGGCGCTCGAAGAGTGGCTCCCGGCGGCGTTCGCGCAGTCGATCTCCGCGCGGTTCCTGACCACCGTCCGCCGGCCCCGACCCCACGGCGCCGAATGGCTTGACAGCCTCCCCGGCCCCCGTTAGATATGGGCTCCCCGGTGTGGGGACGTAGCTCAGCTGGAAGAGCGCTTGGTTGTGGCCCAAGAGGTCCCAGGTTCAATTCCTGGCGTCCCTACCACCTACCTCCCACCCCGCCCGCCCTCCGGAAATGTTGTTGGGGTGGAGGCTCGAGGGTGGTCGATTCGCTTCGCTCTCGTCGTCATCACCGGAGCCCAACTTGCAAATCGCCCCCCACCCGCGTAGGGATCTCGGCACGTCGCGCGCCTGCGTGACCCAACCGGACGGACCCGACCGATGGCCAAGCCCCGCGTGAAAGCTCGTACCCTCCCTGGATTCCAGGACTTCGTCGGCGGCCGCGCCATCGGCCGCCAGCGGATGCTCGACACCATCCGCTCGGTCTACGAGGCCCACGGCTTCGCGCCCCTGGACACGCCCGCCATCGAGTACGAGGAGGTGCTCACCGGGCAGCTGGACAGCGACAAGGAGATCTTCCGGTTCGAGGACGAGGACGGCCGCCGGGTGGCGCTGCGCTTCGACCTGACCGTGCCGCTGGCGCGGCTGGTGGCCCAGCACGGCCAGGACGTGCCGCGGCCCTACCGGCGCTACCACATCGCCTCGGTCTGGCGGGCGGACAAGCCCAAGCCCGGTCGCTACCGGGAGTTCATGCAGTGCGACGTGGACATCGTCGGCCCCGGGTCCGTCCAGGCGGACATCGAGGTCCTGACGGTCATGCACGCCACCCTGGCCGCCCTGGGGCTGGAACGCTTCCAGATCCGCATCAACCACCGCCAGCTGCTGACCGCGATGATCGCCGCGGCGGGCGCCGATCCGTCCCAGACGGACGACGTGCTGCGCAGCCTGGACAAGATCGAGCGGCTGGGCTGGGACACGGTGGCCAGGCTGCTGTCCAACCCGCCGGAGAAGATGATCGAGGGTATCGACGCCGTGCCGCTGGGGCTGCCCGACGAGGCAGTGGGGCGGATCCGGGGGTTCGTGGAGATCGCCGGCGAGACGCCCGCCGACGTGCTGGCTGCGCTCCGCGACTACTTCGGCGACGAGCCCCTGGCCAAGCGGGGGATCGACGACCTGCAGGCGATCCACGATGCGCTGGTGGCCGGTGGCGTGCCGGCCGACCAGTGGTGCTTCGACCTGTCCATCGCCCGCGGGCTGGCGTACTACACTGGCCCGATCTTCGAGACCGCGCTGCTGGACATGCCCGGCTTCGGCTCCATCTGTTCCGGCGGGCGATACGACGGCCTGATCGGGCGCTTCACCGGGCAGCCCGTGGCGGCCACCGGGACCAGCATCGGCATCGACCGGGCCTTCGTGGCGCTGGAGAAGCTGGGGCTGACGAAGGAGCGGACGAACGTGGCGCCGGTGCTGGTGATGGCGCTCGACAAGAAGATGTACGACACCTACCGCGCGCTGGCCGCCGAGCTGCGAGCGGCGGGTATCGCCGCCGAGGTCTACGTGGGCAAGTCCGGGCTCAAGGCCCAGATGCGCTACGCGGACCGGATGGGGTTCCGGGTGGGGCTGCTGCTCGGCGGCGACGAGCTGGCGGCAGGGGTCGTCTCCCTGCGGCGGCTCGATCTGCCGATGGACCACCCGGACAAGCAGGAGACCTGCGCCCGCGACGGGCTCGTCGCACGGATACGCGAACTGATCGAACAGGAGGGGTAGGCATGACCGGTCCTCTGGAGACCCGCACCGACTACGACGGCGCCGTCGAGCGCCTCATCCTCAACCGGCCCAAGGCCAACGTGCTGGACGCCGAGATGGTGGGCGCCATCCGCGAACACGTGGCGACCCTGGGGGAGCGCAAGGGCCTGAAGCTGCTGGTGTTCGAGGGCGAGGGCAAGCACTTCTGCTTCGGCGCCAGCGTGGCCGAGCACGTCAAGGAGCAGGCGCCGGCGATGCTCGAGGGCTTCCACGCCATGTTCCGGGAGATCGAGGCCCTGTCGGTGCCCACCGCGGCCATCGTCCGCGGCCAGTGCCTGGGCGGCGGTCTGGAGCTGGCCGGGTTCTGCAGCTTCGTGGTCGCCGAGCGGGGCTCGTGGCTGGGCCAGCCGGAGATCCAGCTGGCGGTGGTGGCGCCGATGGGCTCGGTGATCCTGCCCTACCGCTGCGGCGAGGGGCACGCCCAGGACCTGCTGCTGACCGGTCGCGCCGTGGACGAGGACGAGGCCTGGCGCATGGGCCTGGTGGACAAGATCGCGGACCTGGGCGACGGCGAGACGATCCTGGAGCGCTGGATCGAGAAGCACATCCTCCCCAAGTCGGCGTCGAGCCTGAAGTACGCCTACCGCTGCGCCCGCCTGGCCCTGTCCCGCCGGCTGGAGAACGACCTGCCGGAGATCGAGCGGATCTACGTGGACGAGCTGATGGAGACCCACGACGCCAACGAGGGCATCGCCGCCTTCCTGGACAAGCGCAAGCCCGAGTTCACCGGCTGACCCCCCGCCCCCCAGGCCGGGTGCCATGGCGTGCTTGCCACGCCATGCTCCTCGAAGCTGCGGGGCAGCA
>CAZITQ010000087.1:29430-35185 GCA_964542165.1 uncultured Rickettsiales bacterium | reverse complement strand
ACTCGGACTCGGACTCGGACTCGGTGGTCCGACACATCGGCTCGGACTCGGACTCCGGCGAATCACCCCGGAGCTCCTCCTCGGATCCGGACCCTGACCCCGGGTCGGCCGACGCGGCACGCCCCTCGGCCCGCTCGCCGGCCTCTTCCTCGCTCCCTCGCCCGCGTCTCGCCTCGTCATCCGCCATACAGCCGCCCACTCTACACCGCCCACCCTCCCCCCGCGACCTCGCGCGCCCGCTTGACAGCCCCGGCCCGGATCCGCAGGGTGGAGCCGCCGACGAGAGGAGCAAACCGGGTGAACGACAGGATCTACCTCGGAGTGGACATCGGCTCGCTGTCCACCGACGCCGTGGTGGTGGACGGCGGCGGTCGCATCGTCGGATCGGTCGTCCGCCCCACGGGTGCGCGGGCCGCGCAGGCCGCCCTGGCCGCCCGGGACGAGGTGCTGGCGATGGCCGGCGCCGCGGCGCCGATCCGCACCGTCGCCACCGGCTACGGAAGGAGCCTGGTGGGCTTCGCCGACAAGGCGGTCACCGAGATCTCCTGCCACGCCCGCGGCATCCACCACCAGCTGCCCGATGTCCTGACCCTGATCGACGTGGGTGGCCAGGACTCCAAGGCCATCCGACTGGACACCAATGGCCGGGTGATGGACTTCGCGATGAACGACAAGTGCGCCGCCGGGACGGGCCGCTTCATGGAGGTGATGGCCCGCGCACTGGAGGTGCCCCTCGAGGAGATGGGAGACCGGGCGATGCGCTCCGCCTCGCCCGTGGAGATCTCGTCCATGTGCACGGTGTTCGCGGAGTCGGAGGTGGTCACCCGGATCGCCGAGGGCTGCGAGGTGGATGACGTGCTGGCCGGCATCCACCGGGCCATCGCGTCCCGGACCGCGTCGCTGGTCAAGCGCGTCCGGCCCAAGCCGCCGGTGGGCATGTCCGGGGGAGTGGCCCACAACCCGGGGGTGGTCCGGGCGCTGGAGCAGGCCATCGGCCACCCCATCGCCCTGCCCGACGAACCCCAGATCATCGGCGCCCTCGGCGCCGCCTTGCTGGCCCTGGAGATGGAGGGCTGATCCGATGAAGCGCAAGAACCTGCTGATCGGCTGCGGGATGGTCCTGGCCCTGGTCCTGCTCGTCACCTTCGTGAGTGGCGCGGTGGTGGTCAAGGGCTGCCACGGTCTGGTCGAAGGGGGTAGCGGCGCGGGAGAGGCGGCGGCGGCTGTGGCCGCTGCCGACCCCCGGGTCGACGAGCAGGTGGGGGGCATCGTCCAGGTCACCGAGCTGCCCGGATTCCAGGGCGGCTGCAACAACTCCACCTGGACCGCCCACCCGCTGGTGGACGTCCAGGGCGAGACCGGCCATCTGATCTACAGCTGCACCGCCATGAAGGAGCAGGGGCAGCAGGAGTGGACCATCGTCGAGGCGGCGATGATCCTCGACGACGAGAGCGTGGTCGTCCTCGAGCCCCCCGTCGTTTCGCCCTGAGCCGGGCCGCCCGCTCAGCCGGCGAAGGGATCCATACAGACCAGCCCGATCCACAGCAGCGCCCCCACCAGGAGGGCGATCCCGACGATCCGGGCGACGGTTCCCCACCGGAATCCGCCGCCGCCCTGCACGGTCTCCGAAAGGGCCTGGAGGCGGCCCGGCTCCGCGGAGTCCCGGGGAGCGGGCATGGCCGAAAAGTCCATGGCCGGTCGTCCCACCGCCCAGGCGGCAGCCGACGGAACATCGTCGGTCGTGCCGCCCCCCATCGCGGACCGGAAGGTGCGATCCGCGGGTGAATCCGGGACGAACTCCACCCCCATCCCCTTGCCGTCGAACACGGCCAGGTCCTGGTGCCGCGTCACCGTCGCCAGCGTCCGCATGGGACTCACCTCACGGCCGACCGGTAGTTCGGCGGAGAGGTGGATCGCCGCGCCTGGCTCCAGGGGTTCGCCCGCGGTGAGCACGAGGGCCCCCGTGGAGCTCACGTTGCTCAGGTAGCCCTCACGGTCGGGGGGCCAGGTCGGGCCCCAGCGAACGGGCATCCCCACCAGGATCCGCGGCGCGCGGCGCCCCTCGCCGCCGGGTTCGTCCCCCCGGGCCTCCTCCGCCGCCTCGATCAGGTTCCGGGTCAGCTCGGCCTCACCGTAGAAGAACTCGATGACCTTCACCCCGAGGCCCGGCACCGGCGTGTCCTCGTCCAGATCGCCCACCCGGACCCCCCGCATCACCTCCCCCACTCCGGCCAGGTACCAGCGGTCGTCGCCGGCCTCCAGGATCCCCTCGAAGTGGATCGGCGTGCCCAGGGGCACCGGTTCCTCGGTCTCCAGGAACAGACCGGTGACCGAGAGGTCCACGGTGGAACAGGTGAACTTGCCCCCCTTCCAGGTGACCTTCAGGTCCACGGTGAACGGACGCCGCGGGGCATCGCGAAGCTCGTGCACGGGCTCGGATTCGCTCATCTTGGATCCCCCACCAGGGCACCGGCTCCCCTCGAGCCGACCCATCCCGGCCATGCTACCCCCTCTGCGGAGGGGGCGGCCACCGGGGACGCGGCCCCCGACCGTACCGCCGGCGTCGCGGCCGTGGCAAGGGCGTCCCGGGACGTGGCACCATGGACCCCTGGGCCGGTTCCCCGAGGGAGAGACACGAGATGCGCGAGTCCTGGATCCTGCTGTGCACCCTTGCCTGGCTATGTGCGGGCTGTCCCACGAATCCCTACGGCGGCGGGGACGACGACGACGACGACGACGACGATATCTCGGGTGACGACGACACGGGAGACGACGACGTCGGCGATGACGACGACATGTTCTCGGGTGCGCCGACCGACGGCAGCCTCGGACTGATGTTCTCGGAGACCGCCAACATGGCGTTCGGCGTGGTGTCGGGGACCTTCGCCGAGATCATCACGCCTGCCACCCCGGGGTACGAGACCGAGATCCCGACCGGGACCGACTCCTGCGCCCTCACCCCGTTCACCCTCGACGAGCTCCAGGGCGGGGACGAGGGCGAGTACGTCTATCAGTCCGCCGGGACGATCAGCATCGAGGGAGGCGGCCTCTCGCTGGAGATCGAACCCGGGGACGTGGACGGTGTGCTGTCCTACCAGCAGACCCTCCTCGAGGAGCAGGTGGTCTTCGGCGTGGACTACGACGTCATCGCCACCGGCGGCGACTTCCCGGCGTTCAGCGGCGTGCTCCCGATGACCGAACGACTCCGGATCACCAGCCCCGATATCGGAGAGGGCATGTTCCCGATCCTCGAGGGCGACCTGGACATCGAGTGGTCCGGCTCCGACGGCTCCGACGCCGGGCTCTTCCTGACCCTCACCGGCGAGGACGAGGTCGGCGCCGTGATCGTGTGCCTCGTGAACAACGACGGCAGCTTCGCCATCCCGGGCAACCTGATCGACCAGCTCCCCAGGGGCACCGGCACCCTGCTGGTGGAACAGTACCGTTGGACCGAGACCACCGTCGGCGGGCGATCCCTGGCCCTGTTCGCGGGATCGGCCTCCATGGGGCTGGGGATCAAACCCTGACGCCTCCCCGTGTGGAGGGATGTAAGAACCCCTTTCCCCGCTGTGTATCTCCCCCTCGACGACCTCGTGAACCCGCGAACCTCGAGAAGGAGATGCCGCCATGTCGATCCGCAAGAATCCCCTCAAACTCGCCGCCGCGATCTTCCTCCTGCTGGTCTGCCAGCCGTTGCTCGGACTGAACTGCCCCACGTCCGTCGGCAAGACCGACGGCAACAAGTACGCGTGCGACTGCTCGTGCGACTGGCAGTCGTCGATCCACGACAAAATGGTGACCTGGTCGGTGAGCGACACCTCGGTCTGCGCCAAGGACTCGGCCAGCGCCGCGGTGAAGTGCAAGGAGGCTTGCAAGGACAAGCTGCACAGGGACGTCTATTTCTCCAAGTACAACAAGTACACGCGCAAGTACTACGGGTGCCGAACCGACTCGGTCACCCTCACCAACCCCAACTACTGCGACTCCTCCAAGCTGTACGGCCTGTGCGGCGAGCCGGCCTACGCCAACAACGAGGGGATCGTGGACTTCGGCCGCTCCTACCTGGAGCTGTCGATCCCGAGCAACGGCGACTACGCCAAGGTCCCGGTCAAGGGCAAGGTCTCCATCGTGGGCGCCAACTGCCCCACCGATTCGTGTTCGGCGGAGGTCTGGAACGCCGAGTTCACGCCCAAGGACGGTGACTTCACCACCACCCAGGGCAGCTCGGTCACCGGCCTGGCCCTGTACAACCTGGGCATCTGGGACGGCACCAAGCTCGCCGACGAGACCCTGGAACTGGGCACCCACCAGGCGGCGCTCAAGGCCGCGTTCGACGGATCGGACAAGTACTACGAGCTGACCCCGAAGAACCACATCTCCGGGAAGATCAACTACAGGACGGTCCGCAACAAGAACGGGTCGTCCGACATGGACAACAACTCGCTGGTCATCACGGGGCAGTTCACCAGCAGCGAGGTGAACGTCAAGCTGCACATCCACGTCTGGCTCGTGGACTGCCAGCCCAGCGTCACCGCCACCGCGTCGTGCTCCCCCGGGATCGAGACCAACGACTGCGCCTACGGCAACCTCTTCTCCTCGACGGCCCTGCTGTCGAACATGGACAGCGCCGACATCTGCTCCGCGCTGCAGGTGGAGGACTACACCACGGTGTGCACCGCGGGCTCCGGCGAGTTCGCGGCCTTCTACTGCAACGAGGACACCACGCTCAAGGGTCTGACCCCGACCCAGCAGGCGGCCAGGCTGAACTTCCACTGGACCGACGCCGACGACGAGGCCATCAGCTACAGCACCACCGAGACCCTGTACGCGATGCCCGAGTTCCCGGTGTTCCTCACGGTGACCAACGAGTTCGGCCGAGAAGCCAAGACCAGCATCGAGACCCCTCCCTCCGGCGGGTGCCCGCCCACGGACCTGGGCCTGTTCGACACCCAGTGGGGCACCGCCGACGCCGGCGAGGGGTTCCGCTACGTGGTCCAGGACGCGCCGGCTGGCGACTACAAGTTCAGCACCAGCGGCACCCACGACGCCGACCTGTATGTCCGGGTGGGCGACGAGCCGACGTTGGCGGTCGCGGACTGCGCCTCGGAGAGCGCCACCACGACCGAGGAGTGCAGCGTCACCCTGGCCGCCGGCGACGACATCCACGTCCTGGTCTCGGGGTGGGACAACGGATCCGAGTACGGATTGCTGGCCACCTGGGAGGGTTTCGACGCCTCCGGTACCGTCGCCAGCGGTGACAAGGACCTCTACTCCACGCCGCTGCTGCCCGCCGGGACCTACCGGTTCACGATGACCGGTGACAACGACGCCGACCTCTACGTGTCCACCGGCTTCGGTCCCTTCGTGGAGGTCGAGTGTTACCCCTACGAGCTGGGCTCGAACGAGACCTGCGAGCTCCACCTCGACGACACCCAGGCCTTCAACATCGCCGTCAACGGCTACGCCCCCAGCTCCGCCTACCAGCTGAAGGCCGAGATCGTCAGCCTGGACTCCCTGGGTGAGACCCTGGTCTGGGACGGCACCTTCGGCACGGTCCACCTGGTGGACGAGATCGTCTGGCCGATCTGGATGTGAGCTGAGGGCCGTCCGGGCGCCGGCAACCGCGCGTCCACGGCCACGCGCCTGGCCCTGCGCCGCCGGTCGCGTGTAGGGTGGGGCGGGGGGGGGGGGGGTGCCCCCCCCGCCCCCCCGCCCGGGGGGTGCCCCGCAGGCCCCCCCGGGCCGGGCCGTCCCC
>CAZITQ010000087.1:0-29420 GCA_964542165.1 uncultured Rickettsiales bacterium | reverse complement strand
CCCGGGGGGGGGCCGGGCGGGGCGGGGGGGGGGTGGGGGGGGGGGGGGGTGGGGCGCGCCCCCCCCCCCCCCCACCTCCCTGGAGGTCACGCGATGCCCCGCCGGTGCCGTCCGTTCCCCGTCCCGCTTCCTCTCCTGCTCCTCCTTCTTCTCCTGGCGGCCAGCTGCGCTCACACCCGAACCACGGTCGAGACCGTCGCGGACCCCGAGCCGATGCCGGCGGGAACCAGAGCGTCCACGGCGCCGGGCGAGCTCGTGACGCTCCCCTGCGACTGGCCGGCCGGGTCGACCTTCAGCTACGAGTACACCCGCAGGCGGACCGACTCGCGCCAGCCCATGCTCGCCGGGATGTCGAGCGTGACGCCGCTGACCGTCGAGGTCACCCAGGGCGGTGATCCCTCCCGGGTGGTCTGGACGCTGGGCGAGACCCGGATGGAGGGGCCCGAGGAGCTGGTGGGGCTGGTGTCTCCCTTCCTCGGGGAGCTGACCCAGATCCCCATGGAGCTCGAACTCACCGGGGGTTCGGTGAGCGGCCTATTGAACCACGAGGAGGTCATCGACGGGATGGAGCCGTTGCTCCGCAGCATGACCGGCGACGCCCCGGCCGAGGTCGTCGAGCAGACCCTGGATGTGTTCCGCGACCCGGAGATCGGCGGAACCCTGCTGAGCAAGGAGCCCGCCCGGTTCTTCTCGATGCACTGTGTGCAGTTTCGCGAAGGAGAGGTCCTCTCCGCGGTGATCGACTACCCCAATCCCTTCGGCGGCCCGCCGATCCCCACGACGAGCACCGTGGAGCTGGTGGCCTACGATCGGGGGGCGGGGACGGTGACCTTCGAGACCGTGGACGCCACGGATCCCGAGGCCCTGCGCGCGATGATGCCCTCGCTCCTGGAACGGTTCGCCCCCGGTTCCGCCCTGGAAGACGTGGACATGGACCAGATCCTGGCCGAGATGCCCCCCATCGAGAGCCTCATGACCGGCACCCTGACCTATTCGGTGGCCGACGGCTTCCCGGTGGAGCTGCACATCCACCAGGACATCGGCGCCCGGGACCACCCCCTGCACCGCAGCGACACCTGGATCTGGGTCCGGGTGGAGGACGAATAGCCCGGCTCCCCGGCGCGTCGCCGCCTCAACGGTGCTGCTTGCGGACCTTCTTGCCCTGGGACGCCGCCGCCCGATGGCCGAGGGCGTGGGGGAGCAGCTTGGCCACCGAGGACACCCCCTTGTTCCAGGCGCCGGGAACGTGGAGCACCTGGCCCCGGTCGACTGCGTCGAGGGCGCCGCGGACCACGTCTGCGGCCTGCATCCACATGTGGTCGCCCAGCTGGCTGACCTGGTCGCGGTTGCCCACCACGTCGTGGAACTCGGTGTAGGTGAATCCCGGGCAGGTCACGCCCACCTGGACACCGGTCCCCTCCATCTCCGACGCCAGGGCCTCGGTCATCTTGATCACGAACGACTTGGCCGGTGAGTACAGCGTGTGGCCCGGTGGCGCCGGGATCAGCCCCGCCAGGGAGGCGACGGACACCACGCGGCCGTGGCCCCGCTCGACCATGCCCGGCAGCAGGGCGTGGGTCATCTGCGCCACCGCCACCACCATCACCTGCAGGAAGTCCGCGTGCTCACGCCAATCGGACTCCAGATAGAACCCGGGCATGCCGTAGCCGGCGTTGTTGATCAGCACGTCGATCTCGATGCCCGCGTCGGCCACCGCGGCGAGGATCTCCCCGGGAGCCTCCGGACGGGACAGGTCCCCGGCCACCATCAGCGAGGCCGCGCCGTGGGCTTCACCCAGCTCGACGGCCAGGGCCTCGAGCCGCTCCAGGCGGCGGGCCGTCAGCACAAGGTCGTGCCCCCGCGCCGCCAGCTGGCGGGCGAACTCCGCACCCAGCCCTGCCGAGGCTCCGGTCACCAGCGCGGTCCTGCGTCCTCGGTCTCCCATCCGCGTCTCCCTCCGGGCGCCCAGCGTCCCACGGCCGGGGCGCGCGTGGCAAAAGAACGGGGCGAGAAACGGAGGACGGAGCGGGCGTCCCGAACCCGGACAGCCCGGGTCCGCGACGATCCCAGTGGATCTGGCGCAACGTTTCGATCATCATGCGCGGGAAACGAAACCCGACCACTTCCCTAGACTCGCATCTCCGAGCGAGGTTCAACCGCCATGAAGCTGGAAAACGTCTCTGTCCTCAGCGTGGAGCGCGTCGACGCCCCCCACCGCATCACCTCCGCCTGGATCATGGAGCAGCTCGCGCCCAACGCGGAGCGACTCGGCCTCCAGGGCAACGTCATCGAGGGCCTCACCGGCATCGTCGCCCGCCGCTGGTGGGACGAGGGCGTGCAGTTCGCCGACGTGTCGAGCCAGGCCGCGGAGAAGGCCATCGAGGCCGCGGGCATCGAGCGCCGCCAGCTCGGCATCCTGATCAGCACGGCGGTCTGTCGCGACTTCCTCGAGCCCTCCACCGCCTGCATGGTCCACGGCAACCTGGGGCTCGCCCCGGACTGCCGCAACTTCGACATCGCCAATGCCTGCCTGGGGTTCCTGGACGGCATGGATCAGGCCGGGATGATGATCGACCGCGGCGACATCGACTACGCCATCGTCGTCGACGGCGAGGGCAGCCGCCAGCCGGTGGAGCGCACCCTCGAGCGCCTGCTGCAGCCGGAGGCCGACGAGAAGCTGTTCCGCTCCGGGTTCGCCACCCTGACGCTGGGCTCCGGGGCGGTGGCGATGGTGCTGGGCCGGGCCGACCGCCACCCCGAAGGGCACCGCTACCTGGGTGGGGTCAGTCTTGCGGCCACCGAGCACTGTCGGCTGTGCGTGGGCGACATGGACGGCATGAAGACCCGCGCCAAGGAGCTGATGATGGCCGGCGTGGGCCTGGGCGCCCAGACCTACGCCCGGGCCTGCGAGGTCATGGACTGGGGCCCGGACAAGCTGGACGTGGCGGTGATCCACCAGGTCACCCGCGCCCACACCGAGGGCTTCGCCGCTTTGACCGGCCTGTCGATGGACCGCATCCCGACCATCTACCAGGAGTGGGGGAACATCGGCCCGGCGAGCATCCCGACCACCCTTCATCTCGGCGTCGAGGACGGAACGATCCAGCGGGGCCAGCGCATCGGCCTGATGGGCGTGGGCTCCGGCCTCAACAGCACCATGGCCGAGGTGGTCTGGTAGGCGCCACGAGCCCGTCGGCTCCGTCCCGGCCGATCCCCGCCGCCCCCCTCCCCTGGAATAGGTACTCGGATCCGTCGTAGTCGCCTCCGGGAGCCACGGGAGGACCCCATGCAATGCCCCAGCTGCGGCGAAACCCTCCGCGATCGAAATCCCCGAGGACAGCGAGCCTACGCCTGCGACCGCTGTGGCTGGGGTGAGCAACGGCTCGCGTCGGGCGGAGGCGACGCACCCTGGGACGCCGAGGCTCCCCCGCCCCGCCCGCCGCTGTCCAAGCTGATCCTGGTCTGGGTCGTGTCCGCCCTGGTGATCGTGGGGCCCCTGCTGCTGCTGATCTGGGGTGTGCCCTGGCTGGGGGAGACCCGGGGAATCGGTGGGGCCACCACACCCGCCGAGATGTGGGCCAAGCTCCACCCGTACTACTGGCTCGGGATCGCGATGTACATCGGTGTCTCCGCGGCGTTCAGTCCCACGTACGACGCCAGCAACCTCTACTGGTTCGGCATCCCTGGCCTCGACAATCCATTCTCCCGCGAGGACGACTGGAACCGATCCATGCGGTTGCTGGCCTTCGCGCTGGTCCCGGGCAAGCTGGTCGTGCTCGCGATGAAGCTCACCTGGCGCTTCGTCCGGCCGGCTCGTTGAGCGGTTCCGTGGGTGAGGTGGGGGCGTACGTGCCCTTCCTCTCCAACGGGGCGTTGCGATACCGTTCGGGAACACCCTGACTGCTCGCCGATCGGAGACATCCATGCGGTCCCGACCCACGCCCAATCGCTGGTGGGCGCTGCCCACGCTGCTCGCCCTGATCCCACTGCTCGGCTGCCCCACGGAGGACGACGGCGAGGTGCCCTACGACGGCCCGGCGGTGGGCCTGCTGGACGACGACGGCGTCTACCCCTACCCGTCGATCCACCTGATGACCGAGGACGCCTCGACGGCCACGGGCTGGCGGGTGGACATCGACGCGCAGCGGTTCCCGATCCCCGACGAGGGCACGCCGCTGCCCGAGGAGCGCATCAACCGCCTCGACGGGTTCTCGGTGGCCAACTCCTCGGTGGTCCTGCTGCCCGATGCCGACATCGATCCCGCCGTGCTGCCCAGCAAGAACGACCTCGCACCGTCGATGCAGCCCGACTCACCGGTGCAGATCATCGATCTCGCGTCCGGCGCCCGTGTCCCGTGCTTCGCCGAGCTCGACGCCCATCCCGGCACCACCGGGCCCGAGGACCGCGTGCTGCTCATCCGGCCGCTGTCGGCCATGGCCTGGGGCACGCGGCACGCCGTGGTGCTGACGAGCGGGCTGACCGACCGCGGCGGCGCCCCCATCCCGACCCCCGAGCGTTTCGCCGCCCTGCGCGACGGCGGCGAGGTCCACCCGGGCCTCCAGGCGTACGTGGACCACTACGAGTCCATGTTCGACGCGCTCGAGGACGCCGGCGTGGCCCGGAGCGACATCGTGCTGGCGTGGGACTTCTGGACCGCCACCGAGGAGGTGGTCCACGCCCACCTGGACCAGATCATCGACGCCACGCGGGCCGACCTGCCCGCGGACCCGGCCCACGAGCCGGACTACGAGGTGGACTGGATCTCCGACACGGACGAGGGTTTCGAGCTCGGCGTGAGCCAGTGGAGACTCAGCCAGGGCAGCTTCGAGCTCGCCAACTACCTCGACGAGAGCGGCGTGTTCACCCTGGACGAGAACGCCGACCCGGTGCCCCAGGACGACGCGGACGTCTACTACATGGTCATGGTCCCGCCGTCGGTGCGCGACGCCCCCGCCGGCACCGTGCCGGTGGTGATCTTCGGCCACGGCATCTTCGCGTCGCCCTACGTCTACATCGGCAAGGAAGACGACACCGAGTCGGTGTGCCTGCTGATGGACCGCCTCGGTGCCATCGCCATCGGCACCAAGTGGCGCGGTCTGACCACCGACGACATGCCCGACGCCGTGCGGGTCGCCAACGACTTCGGCCAGTTCCCGCTGATCTCCGACAAGCTGACCCAGGCCGTGGCCAATGCCATGACGCTTCCGCGGCTGCTGCAGACCGACTTCGCCGAGGCCGACGTGTTCCAGGCACCGGATGGCAGCGGATCCCTGGTCGACCCGGGCCGCATCTACTACTACGGCATCTCCACGGGCGGCATCGAGGGCGCGGTGACCCTGGCGAACTCCGAGCACCTGCAGTACGCGGTGCTGCACGTGGGCGGGTCCATCTGGTCGATCATGCTCGAGCGGTCCAGCAACTGGGCGCCCTACGAGAGCTGGATCGAGGACACCGTGCCCGCCCCCCAGGACCGCCAGCTGCTGTACGCCGTGTCCCAGCTGATGTGGGATCCCATCGACCCGATCACCCACCTCGAGGGCATGCGCAGCAAGTCGTTGCTGATGCAGGAATCGATGGGCGACGAGCAGGTGCCCAACATGACGACCGAGGCTCTCGCTCGCGCCGAGGGCATCCCCCTGATGGTGCCCTCCATCGACGATCCCTACGGCTTGGAGACCGACGAGGGGCCGCTGGGGCCGGGGTCATCCGCGCTGATGCAGTACGACCCCCAGCTCGGTCGCCAGGACGACACCAACCGCCCCGCGACCATCAACGGTGCCCACGGGGCCATCCGCGGCACCGACGAGGTCATGAGCCAGATCGAGGCGTTCTTCGCGCCGGGTCAGGAGGGCACGATCATCCACCCCTGCGACGGCGAGCCCTGCGTGTTCGACCCGGATTGAGGGGTGCCGGTGGCGATGCGCCCGCGGTCGTAGCTCCTCGTAGCTCGGCTGGCCCCATCGACGTCGACGATCGCCACGGCCCAAGGCATGCCCGGCGCCGAGGGGGATCCCACCGGCGAGCGCGGGCGACTCGAGGCTACCCTCGAGGTCGACGACAGGATCCGGACTGTATTGGTTTCAGGGAACAGGAGCGGAGTGGCCTACTCCACCTAGCCCAGCGCCCGTGATCGGCACAACCGCACGCCAGGATTCTGCTGCGACGCGAAGCGTCGACTGCAGCAATCCTGGCGAGTGACGCGGCGGGCCCCGCCCGACAGCGTTCCTCCACGTAGCCCAGCGCTCGCAATCGGCACAACCGCACGCCAGGATTCTGCTGCGACGCGCAGCGTCGACTGCAGCAATCCTGGCGA
The DNA here is from genome assembly GCA_964542165.1 of uncultured Rickettsiales bacterium. Classification (GTDB taxonomy): domain Bacteria; phylum Myxococcota_A; class UBA796; order UBA9615; family CAYRNR01; genus CAYTBN01. The sequence goes on along the minus strand of CAZITQ010000087.1, from coordinate 23,107 downwards.
GTATCGCGGCGGGCTCCGCCCGACCGCGTTACTCCACGTAGCCCAGCAACCTCAACCGCTCCCTCTGCTCGGGCGAGAGGTCCCCCTCGCCGGAACTCTCCTCGATGGAGGTGGCGCCGATGGCGTGGTTGACGCCCACGCGGGCGGCCTCGACGGCCTGGCCGGCAAGGTCGGCCACGTCCTGCAGCTCGTCGGGATCTTCGGCGAGCCAGTAGAACTCCTCGGCGGCCTCCGGCGGGGGGGAGCGCAGGTACTTCCAGCGGCGGTCGCGCAGGCCGACCCACATCCCCGAGCCCAGCTTGCCCATGCGGCCCACGAGCAGGGCCTGCATGTCCGCCAGCTCACCCGGATCCTGGCCCTCGGAGCCCCGCATCAGGGGGGTGAGGTCGCGACCGTCCATCTGGGCCGCGTAGCGGAACCCGAGCAGACGCAGGGTGGTGGGCAGGACGTCCTGCACCCGGACCTGCTCCTCGACCCGGACGCCGCCCTCGGTCAGGGCGGGTGCGCGGATCATGAAGGGGACCCGGATGGAGGGGTCGTACAGGCCCATGTGGCTGAACTGGATATCGTGTTCGCCCAGGGACTCCCCGTGGTCGCCGACGATGACGATCACCGAGGAGTCGAAGACGTCGTACTCCTCGAGCATCCGCAGGAAGTCGCCCAGCTGGCGGTCCAGGTAGGAACACTCCTCGGCATACAGACGGGCCAGCGCTACCTTCTCGTCGTCGGTGTAGTCGTTGCGCCGCTCGTCGAGGATCGCCACGTGGTCCACCGTGGGATCACCCGGTCGTCCGTTGGCCTCGAACCCCTCCAGCCCGTGGGGGATGTAGGGGGCGTGGGGCTCGAAGTAGTGCACCCACAGAAAGAAGTTCTCGGTGTAGTGCCGCATGAGCCAGTCGCGGGCGCGGTCGTTGGTCAGCGGCGCCGGCCGCTCCAGATCCGTCATCTTGGCCGGCTGGCCGAAGCGGAAGGTCAGCCAGATGTACAGCTTGCGCAGGGCCAGGTCGTTGATCCCGCGCACCCGCCGGGAGAAGTCGTCGTCGTAGACCGCGAATCCCTGGTCCAGGTTCAGATCCCGGTCCAGGGAATACGCGCTGACGAAGGCGGCGGTGGAGTAGCCCTGGTCCTGGAGGTACTCGGCCAGGGTGTCCACCTCGTCGGGGAGCGGACTGGCGTTGTCGAGGACCGTGTGGTCGAGGGGATGCAGCCCCGTGAGCATGCTGGCGTGGCTGGGCGCGGTCTCGGGGATGGGCGCCACCGCGTCGGTGAACATCACGTTCTTGCGCGCGAAGTAGTCCAGGGTCGGGGTGGATACGTCGGGATGACCCAGCCAGGAGAGGTGGTCTGCCCGGTAGGTGTCCAAGGTGATCAGCACCAGGTTGGGGAGGGCCGGGTTCACGTGGGAGCCGAAGCCCTTGCCGCCTGCCGGCGGGCGAACGACGCCTGCCACGAAGAGGACCATGACCACCAGGGGCACCGGCAGCATCAGCGGCAGGACACTTGCCTGCCCCTCGTCACGGCGTCGGAGCAGCCGGAACAGGGTCAACCCCCACAGGGCCGCGACCACGGCCACGAAGCCCACCAGGGCGAGGCCCCAGGTGCGCCCCCCCTCGGATCGGAGGGCGGCCAGGATCCACGGGCTGAACGCGACCCAGCCCATCACCGCCAGCCCCACCCCGATGACGGGGGCCAGGGTCGGCGCGAGCATGTCCCGGTTCATCACCTCGCGGAAGTAGCGGGCCTTGGGCCCCCGGCCGGTGATCGGCGCCAGGACCAGGGCCACCGCTGCCCCGACCGCGGCGCCGAACAGCGCGTACAGGGACACCCCCACCAAGAAGAGCAGGCTCCACTGGGCGGGGGTCATCAGTAGCTTCTGCTGCGAGTAGGTCAGGTAGGTCAGCTCGATGGCGCCGGTGAGCAGGCCCAGGCACAGGCCCGCCAGCGCGCCGTAGGCCACTCGTAGTGCGAAGAACCTCATGGAGCTCCCGGATCCCCGGCCGAATCGTCGTCCCCCGTGGGCGCTCGGGGGCCATCGGTGATGTATCCCAGGGCACGTAGTTGCGCCTCTACGTCCTCGGTCAGCGTCGGTGCCTCGGTGTCCATGCCCGAGGTGAGGGTTCCGAGGCTGTCCCTCATCCACGACGCGATGTCGATCCGAACGTCGGCGATGTCGTCGACCTCGTCCGGATCCGCGATCAGGTCGAAGAGCTGGTCGTCGGACCGCCGGTGCTGCACGAACTTGAACCGGGCGTCACCGTCCGACCGCAGGCCCAGCTCGGCGCCCGGATCGTCCAGCCACGGCGGCTCCACGGTCGCGGCCAGCGAGAAGCGCAACCCCGATCCGGGGCAGCCCTCCTCCCACAGCGGTCGCAGGCTGTCGCCCTCCATGGTCCCGGGCGTCGCCAGCCCCGCCAGATCCAGCACCGTGGGCGCCAGATCCATTCCCCTCACCTGACACGGCACCCGCCCGCCCTCCTCGATCCCGGGTCCGGCCAGGATCAGGGGGACCCGCAGCGAGGCATCATACAGGTGCAGGCCGTGGTCGAAGTAGTACTCGTGCTCGTCCAGGCTCTCCCCGTGGTCGGCGATCACCGCCACCAGGGTGTCCTCGAGGACGCCGGCGGCGTCGAGGACCGCCAGCAGGGCGCCCAGCCGGTCGTCGGTGTAGGCGATCTCCTCGTCGTAGCGCTGGATCCAGTACCCCGGGTCGGCCACGGCCCGCTGCCGCACGGGCCAGTAGTGGGGCATGTCCGGGCCCTCGACCGGCCCGGGCAAGGGTCCGGCGAGGGACTCGCCGAAGGGGGCAGGGGCGACGTAGGGGCCGTGGGGATCGAAGAGGTGGACCCAGGCGAAGAAGCCACCCCCGGCGTTGTGCTCCAGCCAGGGGATCGCCCGGTCCAGGACCTGGTCCGCGGTGCGCTCCCGCGGTGCGCCGCGGGCGTAGACGAACTGGTCGACGAGCCGCCGCACCGTGAGCCGGTGGTCGCCGAGACCGTCTCCGAAGTCGTCGTCGAAGACCGCAAAGCCGCGGTCGAAGCCGAAGCGGCTGGTCACCGGGTAGCCCGCCACGAAGCCCGCGGTGGGCACTCCGGCGGCGCCGAAGACCTCCTGCAGCAAGGGCAGATCGGCCGGGATGACGGTGCCGTTGGCGAACACGCCGTGGGTGGCCGGCGAGGTGCCCGAGAGGATGGACAGGTGGGCGGGACAGGTGATGGGGGCCTGGGCCACGGCCTGCTCGAAGATCACGCCCCGACCCGCCAGCCCGTCCAGGGTCGGGGTGGGCACCGGGCCGCCCAGGGCCGACACCCGGTCGGCGCGGAAGGTGTCCAGGGTGATCAGCAGGACCCGCGACTCCGGCCCCTCGCCCCGGGTGGAGCGCAACGAGGCGGGCACGGCGGCGAACAGCAGCAACCCGAGGGCCAGCGGTACCGCCCACAGCCGCCGGAGGCGCGCGTCGACGGGGCGCAAGGCCACCGCGGTCCCCACCCCGGCGGCCCCGGAGATCACGGCCACCGCCAGGATGCCCCCCAGCAGGACCGGGGAGCTCCACGGGGCGTTGATGTGGTGACCGACCCGCCAGAACACGAACCCGTGCAGACCCACGAATCCGGCGACCAGCGCGGCCAGCGCCAGGGTGTCGGTGGGCACGCCGCGCTCCCCCAGGATCCGCCGTCTCAGGGGCGGCAGGACCCCCACGGCACCCAGCGCGAGCAGCAGCCACAACAGGTGGAAGCCGACGCCGTACAGGACCGATCGGGCGAAGAACCCGCTGGCGCTACCCAGCTGGGTCGGCAGCGACCAGCGGTGGAGGTGCCACGCCGCCTCCGCCGCTCCGGCGCACAGCCCCCAGGACAGGGCCCACAGGGAGGCCCTGCCGGCCAGGATCGCGGGGCGGTTGGAGGTCAAGGATCAGCTCCCGGCGGGGCCGCGGTAGTCGGCGAAGAAGGGCTCGGTGTCCGTGGCGGCGGTGCCGCGGCGCAGGCGGAGGAAGCCGGCGTAGTGGTCCGGGTAGCGCTCCGCCCAGGCGGCCAGGATGTCCATGAAACGCTGGGTGACCTCGCGCTCGTCGGCCTCCCGGTCCGCGGTGCGGGGCACGACCAGTTCCGGTTCCATGATCACCGAGTGGGTCCCGTCGTCCCGCCGCAGGACCACGGCGGGGACCACGGCCGCGCCGGTGCGCCGGGCCAGGGACGCGGGCCCGGTGGACACGTTGCAGGGACGGCCGAGGAACTCGACCTGGTCGAAGCGCTGGCCCCCTCCACCATCGATGGCCACACAGAGGATCTCGTTGCGCTTGAGCGCCTGGAAAGCCGGCCTGAGGAAGCCGAACACCGAGATGTGCTGCGCCGGCAGGGTCTGCTCGTTGCGCCAGGTCCGCTCCGCCCGACGCTGGGCGAAGCGGTTGATCTGTTCGCTCCCGAGGATGTCCTGCCAGACCGTGGGGGGGGCGCTGAGCTGGTTGATCCGGTAGCCCCGGTGGCCCAGGGCCGCCATGGTCAGGGTGTTGAGCCCGAAGTGACCGATGAACAGCAGGGCCCCCTTGCCCCGCTCCAGGGCCGCCTGGAGGTGCTCCTCCCCCACGAGTGCGACGAATCGTTCCACGTTGTGGGGGCCCATGCCGGCGAAGAGGTGGGGTTCGACCCCGTCCAGCCAGATGTTGGCATACGCCCGTCGCAGCACGTCGGGGTCCCGGGCCACGGCCGGGCCGAAGCAGCGCTCGAGCTCCTCCTGGATCACCTTACGGCTCCCCCGGGCCAGGCCGGCACGGAGCCTGCCGATGGTGCGCCCCGCCGCAAATCGCAGGCGCGGCGTCAGACGTGGGATCGCCAGGGCGGTGACCTGATCGACCGCCAGCGCGGCGGCGTCCTTGGCCAGTCGTGCGGGGTGGGTCATCGCGTCCCCTCGTTCCTCTCGACCGGGTGGTCACCCCGGCGGCGACGGACCGGCGTCGGCCCCGTCAGCTCGCCGGGGGCGTGTCCATGATCACCCGCTTGTCGACCTTGCCCGCCGGCGTGCGCGGGATGGCCTCCCAGATCTCGATCAACCGGGGCACCTGGTACAGCGCGAGCTGTCCGCGGCAGTGCATCCGCAGGGCCCGGGCGTCGACCTCTGCGCCCTCCGTCAGCACGACGATGGCGCGGGCGATCTCGCCGCGGAGCTTCTCCTCGGCGCGCACCACCACCGCTTCGGCCACCTCGGGGTGCGTTCGCAGGGCGAGCTCGATCTCCAGGGGAAAGACCCGGATGCCGCCGATCTTCATCATCTCGGAGCTGCGGGCGCAGAATTGCAGCTCCCCGTCGTTCTGTCGCCGCACCAGGTCGTCGGTGTCGTACCAGCCGCCCCGGAAGTGGTGCCTGGTCTCCTCGTCGTCGCCCCAGTAGCCGTCCACGACCGCCGGTCCGCGGACCCACATCCGCCCGATCTCACCGGGGGCCACCTCGACACCGTCGGCGTCGCGCACCTGGACCTCGTAGTGGGGCGCCACGTAGCCCATCGAACCCGGCGTGCAGCCCCCACCGGGCCGCTGGGCCACCGCGACGCCCGAGGTCTCGGTGCTGCCCCAGACGGGGACCAGGGTGGCGTGGAGCTGCTCGGCCAGCCGGGCGTAGGCCTCGGGTGGCAGGTGAGCGCCGCCGGCCTCCAGCATGCGCAGGCAGGACAGGTCCGCACCGGTCCCCGCGGCGTGCTCGGACAGCATCTCGTAGAACGACGGGACCGCCATGACCCAGGTGACCCCGTAGGCCTCGATCGCCCGGGCCACGATCCGCACGTTGAGGCTGTCCACCAGCGCCGCCGACCCCCCCAGGGCCAGCGGTCGGGCGAAGAGCTCGTGGGGGTGGGCGAAGACGCTGAACATGCACAGGAAGCGGTCGTCTCCGGTGAAGCCGAGGGCCTCGATGGAGCTCCGGGTGTTCCACTGGATCATCCGGTGGGTGGTCACGCCGGCCTTGGGCCTCCCGGTGGTCCCCGACGTCATGTTGAGGTAGACCACGTCGTCCACCTCGGGCCGCCGGGGGGGCGGCTCGGAGCTGGAGGTGTCCACCGAGGACCTTGGGGTGTGGGGTGCGTCCGACTCGTCGCCGTCGACGACGATCACCCGGGCGGGGGACGGCAGGGCATCCACCAGGGGCGCGACCTCGGGCAGGTGGGAGCGCTGCGTCACGATCGCCGAGACACCGAACCCCTCCACCTGGTACCGCTGGGCCCCCGCCGGCAGCTTGAAGTTGACCGGCACCGCGATGGCGCGCGCCCGCGCGATGCCCAGGAACGCCACGGGTACCTCGATTCGCTTGTCCATCCACAGGGCCACGCGCTCGCCCTCGCCCACGCCCAGGGAGACGAGGAGGTTGGCCACGCGGTTGGCTGCGTGGTCCCACTCCCGGTAGGTCAGCCGGGTGTCCTCCCACAGCAACGCGACCCGCTCGGGGTGACGTTCGCAGGCCTCCGAGAGGGTCTCTCCCAGGGTCAGCTCGGTGATTCTGGCGGCGTCGGGATTCTCTGGCATCGGGGATCGCGTGTTGGGGTGACCGACCGGCTCTCCTGTGGCCGACGCCCGGGGCCCGGGCGCGGCGCAGTATTGCCGTCCACCCGGCGAGTGTCAACGACGCGGAGGGCGGTCGGGAGCCGGCCCGGCCGGGAGGCGGGGAACCGGTCGGGCAGGCCTACTCCATCGAGCGGAGCGAACGGGCCAGCTTCACCGCGAGCTTGCGATCCCGCTCGGCCAGCTCGCGCGCCCGGCGGCGGGTGAGGACCCACAGGCGAGCGGGCGTGAGCGCGCGCGCCGCGACCGCAGGCATCTCTCCTTCCAGCAGCATCTGCCGGGCGCCGACCGCCGGGGCCGTGAGGCGACGGGGCTCGCCCTCCGCGCCGCGGATCTCCAGCTGACCATCCAGCAACAGGACCAGCCCGTCGCTGCGGTCACTGCCCCGCATCAGCTGCTCCCCAGCCGGAAGGTCCCGCAGGTCCAGCAGGGAGGCCAGATCCTCCCGCTCTCCGGAGGTGAAGGAGTCGAACAAGGGGAAGATCCCGAGCTCCGGCTCGGCGGCGGGAGGACGGCCCGCGAGGAACTCTCCGGCGTCCTTGCCCACCAGGTCGTCCGCGGACGACAGCCCGGCGACCAGATCGTCCCCACCCCTGTCGTCGCCGAGGAGGTCGTCGCTGCGCTCCAGGCTCGCCAGGAGATCGTCGGTGTCCTCGACGGCCCGCATCTCCAGGCTGGTCCTGGGGTCGGTGACGGCCACCAGGTCCTCGCCGGTCTCGGTGGGCTCGGAGAGCCCCGCGATCAGGTCGTCCGCCTGGTCCAGCCCCTCGTCCACGGGCGAGCTGAGTCCGAAGTCCTCGAGGTTGGCGGAGCCGGGGGTGAAGGGATCCGAGGGCGCCCCCTGGTCGATACCCATGATGGGCGAGGGCGCCGGCGGCTCCGGGTCCGCGGGCGGCGCCTCGGCGGGGGTGTACTGACGGGCGGTGGTCTCCACCTCCTCGGCCTCCGATTCCCACGCTGGCCAGCCCCCCGTGTCCCCCTCCACACCGGGCGGGAGCGAGGCGCTGACCAGGGACACCTGCCCCGTGGTGATGGACGCCCCCCGCCGGGGCCGTTTGCCCAGGTCCCGCGCAAGCTCCTCGGTGGCGTCTCGTCCGGCCACGGCCTCGAAGCTGACCATGTCGGTGGCCGAGGGCGTGATGGGACCACTCCAGCCCCCGGTGTCCGCCTCCTGCTGGCCGGGGGGCGCGCCGGTGCCTGGCTCCGCGGGGGTCTCCGCGGCGAGCCCCGGCGGGAGCCCCCCCGCGTCGTCCGTCTCCAGCCCCTGGGAGCCGCTCCAGCCGCCCAGACCGGCCTGGGCCGACGGGGTGGCGGGCGCCTGGGAGGGGGGCGGCGGTGTCGGCGCCGCCGGGGGCTGGTAGGGGTAGCTCGACGGGACCTCCTGCCCCTCCCGGGAGGCCTTGTCGCGCATGGTACGGAACGCGTCGTTGGCCTCGCTGCGGGTCGGATCCAGGCGCACGACCGACGTCCAGCAGGCGGCCGCATCACCGAATCGACGGCGGGACTCCAGGAGCCGGGCAAAGGCGACCAGGTCCTCCACCTCTTCACCCGAAGGGGGCTCGTGGGCCAGGACCTCCTCGTACAGCTCGATGGCGGCCTCCGCGCGGGAGGCGGCGGCGGTCATCCGCGCCACCTGGAGCCTGGCAGTCCGCCACGCAGGGTCCGATCGCGGGACCGCGAGGTAGCTCTCCATGGCGGCTTCCGTCTCACCGCCGACCTCCTGCAGACGGCCGGCCTCCGCGTGCAGGTCGGCCCGCTGGTACCCCTGGATCGCCCGCGAGGTGTCGCCGCCCTGCTCGAACAACCGCGCGGCTCGTTCGTGGTGCTCACCCTGCTCCCAGGCGAGGGCGGCGTTGCGCAGTTCCCCGGCCGCTTCCCACTCCTCGGCGGCCTTGACCGATTGCCCCGCCTCCCCGAACAGCTGGGCCGCGCGCGGTCGGTCCTTCATCAACTGGGCCATCCGCGCCGCAGGCACCGGATCCCCGGCCTTCTCGAACAGGTCGGCGAGGATCCGGGCCGAGAGCTTGCCCTCCTCGGCGCCGCGCAGGAGCGGCCCGGCGAGGATGTCCCGGTAGTTCTTGTACAGCTCCTGCGCCTTGGCTTCCCTGCCGTGACGGATGGCCGTGCGGAGGGCCGCGAGCACCTCGCCGATGGCCTCCAGGAACCGGATCGCGGAGTCGACCCGGCCCTGCTCCTCGAGAACCACGGCGATATCCGGTGACGCGTCCAGCTGCTTGCGCCCCAGGGCGCCGAGCATCTTCTCGTACGCGTCCGCCGCCTTGGCGGGGTCCTTGGCGCTCTCGTACAGCTTGCCGGCCTGGTGGAAGGCGCCCATCCGCTGGTACAGCTCCGCCGCGTCGAGGGGACGGCCGGCGCGGACGAAGAGGGCCGCGGCCCGGGGCAGGTCCCCGACCACTGCGTAACAGACCCCTGCGTCGCCCAGCAGCCCGCCCTGGATCAGCGCGTTCGCGGCGTCCAGGGGATACCCGTGGCGCCGGTACAGCTCGCCCGCGCGGCGCTGGTCACCGCCCCGGCTGTAGAGCGCGGCGGCCCACAGACCGTCGTCGCCCGCCTCGTAACACTCGGCTGCACGAACCCAGTGGTGCCCCTGCTCGTACAGCCACCCCGCCCGCAGCTGTTCCTTGCGCTTCTTGGCCTCGATGGCCTGGGCGATGAGCCTCTTGAGCTGGGTGTCGTCCGGCCGATCCCGTCCCCTCTCCTGGGCGACGGGTTTGCCCTTGGGCTGGGGGCGGAGGACGAAGTACGCCAGGGTGAGCAGGGCGAGCGCCACCGGCGGGAACAGGGGGGACTGGAGCAGGACGACGACGCTCAACGGCGTCCTCCGGTGGGTCCCGCGTGGGTCAGCGCTTGTTCCAGACGGTGCAGGACACGTGCTGGCAGCCGTTGTCGTAGTCCTCCTCGAGGGCGTCGGGCACGCTCACGAGCGTGATCACCTCGAGGGCGTCGTCACAGGAGCTGTTCTTGGACTGGGTGAGTTCCTGGTCGACGAAGGAGACGTGCCCCTCCAGCAGCCACTCGATCTGGTGCGGCTCGCCGGCGGCGCTGGTGCGGTACTCGGTGAACGGGGCCGTGGAGGCGTAGGCGATGTACGTGCCCCGCAGGGTCCCCTCGGCCAGCTTCGAGTCGTCGGAGTAGATGCTGACCGTGTCCCCCTCCACCACCAGGCCGTAGGTGAAGGCCTCGTTGGCGGCCCCGCCCGGTTCGACGCAGGGGTCTTCCGGGTACTGGGGATCCCCCACGTCCGCGGGCTCGACGCTCACGTCGAAGATCCACGAGTAGTCGGGCGGCGAGCCCACCGACGGTTCACAGGCCGCCACCACGAGTCCCAGGGCCAGCACGATCCCCACGAGCCATCGTCCGTGCGCGTACATCTACATCGCTCCGCAATACGGGTTCAGCCCAACCATACTCGATGTACCCCGTGCCTTGCACGGCCCGAACCGGAGTTCTCGCGCGCGAGCCCGCGGGCCGTGGATGGTAGACTCGCCGGTCGAGGAGGCGCCGCGGGCGGCCCATGGCCAAGATCCGACCCTTTCGTGCGCTGCGCTACGGGCCCGACGTGGGCCCTGTGCTGGCCCAGCTGATCTCGCCTCCCGGTGGCAACCGGGTGTACCCGCGCACCGGTCTCGGGGGCACCCACCCCTACAACATCCTCCGACTGGTCCGGGGGCGCTTCGACCCGGCCAACGAACCCGGCAAGCCCCCGTACCACGCCACTCGGGCGACCCTGCACGAATGGAAACGGCGGGGCATCCTGGTCCGAGATCCCCGGCCCGGTTACTACCTGTGGGAGCAGGCGTTCGATTTCCAGGGCGAGCAGCTGGTCCAGCGGGGTGTGGTGGGCAATGTCTACCTGGAGCCCCTGGGCAAGCGGAACATCCTGCCCCACGAACGCACCCTGCGGGGCCCCAAACCCGATCTCCTGGACCAGCTCAACGCGCTGGAGGCCAACCTGAGCCTCACCCTGTCGCTGATGGACGATCCCTCGGGGCGACTGCGTGCCCTGCTCTTCGATCCGCCGGGGGCCGAGCTGCTGACCAACGTGGTGGACGGCGTCGGTGTCGCCAACCGGATCTACCGGGTGACCGATCCCGACTTCGCATCCGAGCTCGAGTCCGCGATGGCGGGGGAGCCGCTGATCATCGCCGACGGTCACCATCGGTACGAGATCGCGCTGGCCTACCAGCGGGCCCGACGCCGGGAGTCCGCGGGCCGGGGGACCAGCCCCTGGGACTATGTCCTGATGCTCGTGGTGCCCACCGAGGCCGCCGATCGCTCCGTGCTCCCCGCCCATCGGGTGATCCGTCAGCTCCCCATCGGCTGGCGCTCCCAGCTGGATCACGGCGTTCCACGCTACTTCGAGCAGACCGAGTTCGGTGAGGTGGACGAGCTGGAGCGCTGGGTCCGCCGCGGGCGACTCCCACGGCACGGCCTCGTCCTCGGAGACCGCCTGGTGGGCCTCAAGCTACGGCGAAGTCAGCGCGTGAGGGGCGTTCTCGATCAGCAGCCCGTGGCCTGGCGCCCCCTGGAGATCACGATCGTCCGCGCCATCCTGCTGCGAGAGGTCCTGGGGGTCTCTCCGGACGTGTACGCGGACAAGGCCCATACCCGCTTCCCCACCAGCGCTCGCGAGGTCGCCGAGGCGATCCGAGACGAGGGCTACGAGCTGGGCATCCTCGTCCGCCCCACCCCCGCTCCGCTGGTCACTTCCGTGGCCCGCGGCGGCCACGTCATGCCCCCCAAGTCGACCCACTTCTTCCCCAAGCCGACCAAGGGTCTGGTCATGAGCTCGTTGATCGGTTTCTAGAGGCCGAGACCGGGGCCGAGAACGGGGCCGAGACCGGGCCCGAGGTCGTGAGATCCGCCTGTGTCATCCAGTCGCATCACTAACGTTTCTTTTATTTTTCTTTTGTGAATCGTATCTGTTGCGCGGCTGATTCGTATTTGCTACAAACGAATCCACGAACCACACGGGAGGGCGAGAGCGAGCCGGGCAATGGACACCACACCTGTCCGAATCCCGAATTCGATGATCAAGCGAGCCGAATCCCTGATTCCCTGCGTGGAGGCAATGCCCGAAGCGGAGGTTTGGGGAGTGCGGGTCGCCCCGGCGGTGGTCATCCGATTGGCACTTCAACGCGGATTGGCGGAGCTGGAGCAGCGGTACTCGAAGCGGAAGCGGAAGCAGCAGCAGGATGACGAGGGCTGACGGAGGACTTCGCGGGGGCGGCCCCTGCCCCCTGGAGGATCTGGAGCGTGATGCGTGCAGGGCGCTGAGCGTCCTGTTCACGGACATCGACGGAACGATGACGGATCCCCTGGGGCGGATCCCCGCGCGCAGCTTTACAGCGATGGAGCGGGTGCGCGCGGCGGATCTGCCCGTGGTGGTCGTCACGGGCCGCCCGGCGGGCTGGTGCGACATGATCGCCCGGACCTGGCCGGTGCACGGGGTGGTCGGCGAGAACGGCGGCCTCGCGATGTGGCTCGAAGGCGGAGAGATGCGCCGCGAATACGTGGAGGACGAAGAGGTGCGACGGGGCCACGCGGCGGGCCTGCGGCGCATCGCCGACGACGTCGTGCGGGAGGTCGAGGGCTGCGCCATCGCGGCCGACCAGCCCTACCGGGAGCTGGACCTGGCCGTGGACTTCGCCGAGGACGTCGCCCCCCTCCCCGACGAGGCCATCGACCGAATCGTCGCGGTCTTCGAGCGCCACGGCGCCCACGCCAAGGTGAGCAACATCCACGTCAACGGCTGGTTCGGCGACTACGACAAGCTCGGCATGTGTCGCCGCATGGCCCGCCGCTGGTTCGACCTGGACCTGGACGCCACCCCCGAGCGGGCCACCTTCCTCGGCGACTCCCCCAACGACGAACCCATGTTCGCCCACTTCCCCCGCGCCATCGGCGTCGCCAACATCCGCCGCTTCTTCGACCGCCTCACCCACACCCCGGGCTACGTGACCGACGCCGACGGCGCCGACGGCTTCGCCGACGCCCTCGAACGCATCGCCTCGCTCCGGACCTGACTCGCGGGCCATCAAGCAGATCGAAGAGACCGGAATCGGCGTCTGGGCTGGTTCGGGTGGTACGGGCACCGGCCGCCCTGGGGAAACAGGACTCCCCCCGGGCTGGGGACGTTCGTCGGTGTCCGTCCGGGACACCTCCTCACTCGACTCCGCCACCGCTCCTGTCCATCCAGGACCCGCGGCAGCTCCAACGCCCCTGCCCGGGGGGAGTCCAGTTTCCCTTGATCGGCCGGCCTCGTACGACCACGAGCTTTCCAAAGATGGGGAAGATCTCGGACCGAGCTTCGTCCGTTCGTTACTCGATTCTCGGGACCACCAAGTTCGTATCCAGAGGAGGCCGCCCGACCAGGAGCCGCGGGGGGGCCGTGGCACGTACCGCCAAACCCCCGCGAGGAGCCGGTTTCTGTCACAGGTCTTGCTCCCGCGGGGTCCCCTTCGGATCGGCCTTCCGGGTGGTCCCTCGATCTGCTAGCTTCCGGCACGCTCTTGTGAGGAGGAACCATGGCCCCCAAGAAGCCCTGGCCGTTCATCGAGGCCCAGCAGATCGTCGACCGGGTGTTGAGGCGGGATCCGGCGCCCGAGGAGATCGTGTTCGAGACCGGGTTCGGGCCGTCGGGGCTGCCCCACGTGGGGACCTTCGGCGAGGTGGCGCGGACCGACTTCGTGCGGCGGGCGTTCGCCGAGCTGTCGGACGTGCCGAGCCGGCTGGTCACCTTCAGCGACGACCTGGACGGGCTGCGCAAGGTGCCGCTGAACGTGCCGAACCGGGAGATGCTGGCCGAGCACCTGGGGCGGCCGCTGTCGTCGATCCCCGATCCCTTTGGCGAGCAGGACTCGTACAGCGGGTACATGAACGCCAAGCTCGAGGAGTTCCTGGGGGCCTTCGGGTTCGAGCACGAGTTCCGGTCGGCCACGGAGTGCTACAGGTCCGGGCTGTTCGACGAGGGCCTGTCCCGGGTGCTGCACCACGCCGATGACATCGCGAAGATCCTGGTCCCGACCCTGGGGGAGGAGAGGCGTCGCAACTGGACTCCGTTCTTCCCGATCTGCGAGCAGTGCGGGCGCGTGTACACCACCGAGGTGACCGCGATGCACCCGGGCAAGGACAGCCTGGAGTACAGCTGCACCGGCTCCTTCGAGGGGGCCGAGGGCTGCGGCCACCGGGCGGAGACCTCGGTCCGCGGCGGCAAGGTCAAGGTGGGCTGGAAGATCGACTGGGCCCTGCGCTGGTACTCGCTGGGCGTGCACTACGAGATGTATGGCAAGGACCTGATCGAGTCGGCCAACGCCTCCAAGCGGATCGTCAAGGTGCTGGGCGGGCGCCCGCCCGTGGGCCTGTTCTACGAGATGTTCCTGGACGAGGGCGGCCAGAAGATCAGCAAGAAGGTGGGCAAGGGGGTCACCGTCGACACCTGGATCCGCTTCGCGCCCGTCGAGAGCCTGCTGCTGTTCATGTACAACAACCCGCGCAAGGCCAAGCGGCTGCACTACGAGGTCATCCCCCAGGGGGTGGACGATCTGCTGGGGCACCTGCGCGGGTACCGGGACAAGGCCGAGGACGAGCGCCGCTGGAGCCCCCTGTGGTACTTCCAGGACGGCGATCCGGCCCCCTACCGCAGCCCCCTGGACTACTCGACCATCCGCAACCTGGTGGCCTGCATGGGCACCGACGACCCCGAGGCGGTCAAGGCAACCCTGCGGCGCTACGACCCGGACCTGGACAGCGACGGGGCGACCATGGACGGCCTGATCCGCGGGGCGATCGCCTTCGACCAGGAGCTCGTCGCGCCCACCCGTACCCTCCACGATCCCGACGAAGCCGAGGCCGCGCTGCTGCGTGAGCTGGCCGACCGCGTCGTGACCGTCGACGAGGACGCCGACGCCCAGCAGTCCCTGGTCTTCGACCTGGCCCGGGAGCACGAGATGAAGCCCGGCCAGCTGTTCCAGCTGGTCTACGGCGCCCTGCTCGGCCAGCCCCGCGGCCCCCGCTTCGGCACCTTCGTCACGGTGCTGGGGCGCGAGGAGATGGCCGCCGCCCTCCGTCAGGCCGCCGCTCGGACCTGATCCGCAGGATCGATCCAGACCCGATCACCCCACCGCTTCGATCTGGATCAAACCGGAGCGGGGCCTCCCCGACAGTTTCCGTAACTAGCTGAAATCTCTCCATTCTCGCTCCTGGCACGCCCCGTGCTTCACAAGCCAACCAGAATTTGGGGCGAGTACTTAAACGTGCACGCCCATCCTCGGCGGCAGCGAGATCGCCTTGGCCGACGGCCACCTGACCTGGAAGAAGGGTGGCGGCTGGGGCAGCTACTTCACCTGCGAGGTGCAGTCGCCACGTTCAGGGCGGCGAGCCGCTTCGGCGGCGGGGTCAGCCCGGGCCCGGTCGGCAATCGCCGGCCGGGGCGTTTGTCGTGCCCGCCGGAGGGGGGGCGGGAGGACCGGGGCGCGGCCGCGGGGCCGCGGAAACCCTCGGCGTCGATGGCCGACACGCGCCAGTGCAGGGGCTCGACCTGGATGGGCAACGATGCGGAGTCGGGGGCGTGATAGGGCGCCGTGGTCACCACCTTGTGGTCGACGAGCAGGAACCCATGGTCGTGGGCGATCTCCAGTACGTAGGCCGTGGCGCCCTCCACGGGCTCCCAGCTGAACTCGTAACCGTCCAGGATGCTCCCGTCCGCGGGGGCGGTGGGGGCCGGTGCGACGGGGAGCGGCCGCGGCGGTGTGGGGGGCTCTCCGTCGCGGGCGCGGGAGCCGAAGCCGGCGCCCACGGTGACCTCGGCGCCGGACGCGGCGGTCATGACCTGCCCGCCGAGGG
Source organism: uncultured Rickettsiales bacterium (assembly GCA_964542165.1). GTDB lineage: Bacteria > Myxococcota_A > UBA796 > UBA9615 > CAYRNR01 > CAYTBN01. Next base: position 7,701 of record CAZITQ010000087.1, on the reverse strand, counting down.
TCTCCACCCGGGTGGCCATGGGGCTGTCGTCGGTGGCCGGCTCGACCGCGATCCGGAACTCGGTCCCCCGCACCCCTCCGATGGCGGTGGGGGTCTCGACCTCCACCTGTTTCTTGCCCTCTCCCGAGCCCGAGGTGACCACCTCCACGGCGCCCTTGACCAGCTTGACGAACGAGGACCGCCACCCCCCCTTCTCCACCACCAGGATCTGGGAGATCTGCAGTTCGCTGCCCGGATCCACGTACATGTGGTCGTGCTCGAGACTCTCGCCGACGCCCACGAGTCGCACGCTCGCCGAGCCGTCGGACCCGGTGATCAGAACGTCACCGGCCTGCAGCCGGGCGCCGATCCCGGCGGGGAGGCCCGTCCCGCCCGCGGACCGGGCGGTCACCGTGCCCCGGGTGTAGAGCAGCTCGGCGGAGCTCCGGCTCAGATCCACCAGCCAGCGGCCCGGCACCACGAGTTCGGTGCCGGGAGCGGCTGTGGCCCCGGCGGAGAGGCCGTTGTGCTCCAGCACCTTCGCCACCCCGCCGCTGCCCACCAGGCGGGTGAGCATCGCGTCCACGTCGTCGCCCCGATGCACCACCAGCCGCACGTCGTCCGCGGCGTGGGCCGCGGGGGAGACCCCACCGGCCAGCGCCAGGAACACCAGGATCCCCAAGACCGCTGTGGACCTGCTCAACTCTCGCTCCTCTCCTATTCCTCGGCGAGCCGGAACTCGACCCGGCGCTTCTCCCGATCCTCGGTCCCCGTCACCGCGCCGGCAACGTAGGGGTTGGACACCTCCACCCGGAGACGCTCCGCCGGCACGCCCAGGGAGACCAGCCGATCGTGGGCCACCTGGGCCCGCGCACGGGAGATCTGGGCGTTGACCTCCGGGCTGCCGGGGGGATCGGCCATCCCGATCACCCGGATCACCCCGCTGCCCTGCCAGGCGATCATGGCCGCGGCCAGATCCGCCAGGGGGGCGTCGTAGCGGGGCGCGATCTCGGACGAGCCGGTCTCGAAGAAAATTCGCAGCCCGAGCGCGAGCTCGGCGATCTCCTCGCCCTCCTCCTCGATCTCCGCCTCCGTCTTCGTCACGTCCGCGGCGTCGGCCGTCGTCACAGCCACGCGCGCGAAGGTCACCCGGCCCGCCGTCACGCTCGCCTGCACGGTCTCCGCCGCCAGGCCGGGGGCGCTGACCTCCAGGGTGTACTCACCCGGGGGGAGATCCAGCTCGACCCGCCCCGCCGCCATCACCCGGCGGGTGTCGCCCACCTGGAGCCGCGCGCCGTCCAGGGGCCCGTCCAGACCCACGGCGTGGACGACGAGGACGCCCCCGCCCGTGGCCGGCTGCAGCGCGATGGGCGGCAGCTCGAGGGGCCCATCCCCGGTCAGCTCGACCCGCTGGGTCTGGTAGCCCGCCGCTCCGACGCTCAGGTGGTCCACGCCCGGAGCCACGTTCAGCGCGAAGTCCCCGGCGGGCACCACCATCCGCGTACAGTGGGGGTGGGGTACGTCGACCCAGCCGTCCGGAGAGAGGGAGAAGGCCACGCGGCGGTCGTGATCCACGCAGCCGTCCGCGTCCCTGTCGCCGTCCACGTCCTCGGGCTCGTCCGGGCACTCGTCCCTTCGATCCACCACGCCATCGCCGTCCCGGTCCTTGCGGATGCTCGGGGACACGCTGACCCCGAAGGCCAGGCGCCAGCGGGGCGAGCCCACGGCCAGCCCCAGGGAGGAACCGCCCCCCACGGAGATCGCCACCTCGGGAATCGGGCGGACCCGGATCCCCGCCAGCCACTCGCCGGGGCTGTTGCGGTCCCCCACCGCGTGATCGCCGAAGACCTCGCCGACCACGCCGATGGTGGCGTGGGGGTGCACGGAGAGGGCGGCCCGGTAGGTGAAGCCTCGACCGACGTTCACGTCGAGGACCTCGGTCTGCGGTGCGAACCGGTACCCCAGGTTGCCGCCGATGCGGACCGGGCCGACGTACGCGGCCGCCAGCAGCATCGGAGCGATGGTGGCCTTGCCGTTGCCCACCCACAGGCCGTCGTCACCCGTGGGAACGGTGATCGGCGCTGCGATGCCCACGCCCCACTTGCGGACCGCCGGATCGACGAAGCGGACCTTGGGAACGATCTCGAGATCGCCGACGGCGGCGCCCTCGGGCGGATCACCCCAGAAGGTGTGGCCGTCCCCGGCCACCTGGGGATGGATCGGGAACGAGATCGCAAGGTCTCCCACACCGAAGCCCAGACCCCCCTGGACGTGGATCGCCCACAGGTCCCGGACCACGTCCGTGTTGCCCGACGGGCTGTAGATCACCACGGGGCTGCGGGCGTAGCTCCCCCAGACCCCGGCCACCGGGCGCCACAGGCCGAGGGCCTCCGGCGACAGGGTGGCGAACCACCCCGTGTGGTCCGGGTGGGGAGAAAACCGATCCGCGTCGATGGCCGGGGGCGCATCCGACCCCTGGGCCCCCGCGGACCCGATCCCCGCCAGCGCCAGCGACGCACACAGCGCCAGCGCCGCGACCCTCGCTCTTCTACTTGCTCGTGAACCCATGGCTCCCGTCCCAGTCCTCTGCCGGCGGCCGGGCGGCGAATTCTTCCAGCCGGCTCAGCATGACCTGCGCCGGTCCGTCCCCGGGGTGCAGCTCCTGCACCCGACGGAATCCGTCGCCGGCCTCCTCCCATCTCCGCTCCCGCATCGCGGCCAGGGCGGCCTCGTACACCGGGACGTGCTCCGGTGCAACCTCATCTGCCCGCCCGATCAGCTCGTAGATCGTCACCGGCTTGGCCTTGCCCTTGACCTTGACCTTGTCGATCTCCCGGAAGGTATAGGCCCTCGCGGCCGCGTCCCGGGTGGGGCCGCTGACGATGCAGTCGACCTTGTAGACCCGGGTGAGCCCCTCGAGCCGGGCGGCCAGGTTCACCGCGTCCCCCAGCGCCGAGTACTCGAAGCGCTGCTCCGATCCCATGTTGCCCACCACCGCCGAGCCGGTGTTGAGGCCGATGCCGATCCGCAGCGTCTCGTCCAGTCGCCCGGTCGACCGCAGCTCCTCGTTCACCGCGGCGAGGGCCTCCAGCTTGGCGACCGTCGCGTCCACGGCGTGGACCGGGTGATCCTCGTCGGCCAGCGGCGCGCCGAACAGCGCCATCACCCCGTCGCCGATGTACTTGTCGACCATACCCTGGTGCGCCTGGACCGCCTCGGTCACCTTTCCCAGGTAGATGTTGAGCACCGACGACAGGCTCTCGGGCTCCAGCTTCTCCGAGATGGTCGTGAAGCCGACGATGTCCGAGAACATGATCGTGATGTCCCGCCGCTCCCCCCCCACACGCACCTGGGAGGGATCCCCCACCATCTGGTTGATCACCGCCGGAGCGACGTAGCGGCCGAACAGGTCCAGGACCTTGGCCCGCTCCGCCTGTTCCCGGCGCCGCTGGGCGGCTTCCTGGCGGAAACGGAGGGCCGTCATGCCGGTGAACAGCACGCCGATCTGCACCAGCAACAGCACGGGCCGGCTCCACAGGTCGGCGGTGACGAAGAGGATCCGGTCCACCACCAGGATGCCGGCGCACAGCCCCACGCTCACGAACCCACCGGTCCACATGGGGGCGCGGGCGAGCACGAGGACCAGCAGGACCCCCAGCACCAGCATCGCCACCCACTCGGCCAGTTGCAGCCAGGGCGGCCGGTGGAGGAATCGGTCCTCCAGCAGGTTGTCGATGACCGAGGTGTGAATCTCCATGGCGGGGGTGGACGCGGCGTAGGGCGTGTCCCGGCGGTCCCAGATCCCCACGGCCGTGGGCCCGAGCATCACGATCTTGCCGGACACCTTCGCCCGAAGTGCCTCCCGATCCGCGTCCCCGTCCGCCGCCTCCCCGGCCTCGAGCACGTCCACCAGGCTGATGGTGGGGAAGACCCCCTCGGGGCCCACGTAGTTCACGATCGCGGCGCCGGAGGCGTCCATACCCACCGAGCGCCCGGCCACGGACAGCTCGTAGCCCCCGCTCCCCCGCTCCAGGGACAGGGGGCTCCCCTCGCCGCCGAAGCCGATCCACTCACCGACCACCGAGAGCACCTCGATGGAGGGGTAGACGTCGTCCCCGTGGGCCATGACCAGCTGGGCCCGGCGGACGATTCCACCCCGGTCCACCCTCAGGTTGAGATAGCCCACGTCGTCGGAGGCCTCGTGCACCGACTCGAGGGGCGGGTGGAGCCCGACCGCCGCGAACAGGGCTGTCTCGGCCGGCGCCTCGTACGTGCGGACCTTGAGCGTGCGCTCCTGGAAGGCAAGGACCCGCTCCGGCTCGACCACCGGCGGCATGTCCCCCTCGCCCGTGTAGAGAAAATAGCCCGCGAGGACATCGGCCTCGCAGGTGGCCAGCGCCTCGATCAGAGCCGCGTCCTCCTCCGGGGAGGCGGGCTCGGTGAACACCATGTCGACGATGATCTGCGCGGTGCCCAGCTCGCCCAGGGTGGTCAGGGCGCCCGCGAGTACCCGGCGATCCAGGGGGAAGCGTCCCTCCCGGTCGATGGTGGCCTGATCGAGGGCGACCTGGACCAGGCGGTCGGACGGCGTCAGGGCGCCCCTGGCCTGGAAGCGCAGGTCCAGCAAGAAGCTCTCGATGCGGTCGATCAGCGCAAGTGAGGCCCGGGACCGATCGCCGCCGTAGGCCACCACGGTGAGGACCGCGACGATGGCCAGGCCCGCCCCCAGCAGCAGCCAGCGGTCCCGTCGTTCCTTGGCTCGATCTGCGGCTGACCTGGGTTCCGCCCCACCGTCCCCGCTCCCCGTCCCCGGTTCCTGTCGCACCGTGTCTCCCCTGGATTGGGGCCCATTATGTCCCAAGTCTCGCGGGCGTGCGCCCCGCCGGGGCCCGCGCGCACCGGGTCTTTGACGTCTCCGGGACGAGCAGCTAGCCTCCTCGCCGATCGGGACGGAGGGACGACCATGGGCAATACCTGGTGCTCGGGCATCCGCGACCGACTGCAGGACCACCCGGTGGACCTGGACCACGTGCTCGACGAGGCGGTGGACAAGATCACCGCCGAACTCGGCGCCGATCGGGGCACGCTGTACCTCATCGACCACGCCACGCGGACCCTGGTCAGCCACGTGGGACATCTGCCGGAGATCGCCGAGATCCGGCTTCGCATCGGGGAGGGTGTGGCCGGGCAGGTGGCACGGACCGGAAAGCCGATGCGGGTGCGCTCGGCCAGCACGGACGCCCGCGTGGCGCGCCGGGTGGATCAGGAGACCGGGTACCGGACCCGTTCGCTGCTCGCGGCCCCCCTGTTCGGCGACGAAGGCCATGTCATCGCCGTGCTCGAGTTGCTGAACAAGGTGGAGGGGGAGTTCGACGGCGCGGACGAGGGACACCTGGCCGAATGCGCGGGACAACTCTCGCAATTGATGCTCGACACGAGCCTGCGCAGCCAGCTCCGTCGCGAGGCGAACCAGCCCCTGGCGTATCGGTTCAACAACATCGTCGGGACCTCGGCGGCGATGCAGCAAGCCTACGACCTGATCGAGCGGTCCGCGCGCACCGACGTGACGGTGTTGATCCGCGGCGAGAGCGGCACGGGCAAGGAGCTCTTCGCCCAGGCCGTCCACGACAACTCGCCGCGGGCGAGCGCCCCCTTCGTCAAGGTGGACTGCGCCGCCCTCCCCGAGCGCCTGATCGAGAACGAACTGTTCGGCCACGAGAAGGGCGCCTACACCGGCGCCGACTCCGCGGAGGCCGGGCAGGTCGCCGCGGCCCGGGGCGGGACCCTGATGCTGGACGAGATCGGCGAGTTGCCCCTGGCGGTCCAGGGCAAGCTGCTGCGCCTGCTCCAGGATCGGGTGTACCTGCGCGTGGGTGGCCGCAAGCCCATCGAGGCCGACGTTCGCTTCGTCTGCGCCACCCACCGGGACCTGGAGAAGGGGGTCGAGGCCGGCGAGTTCCGCCAGGACCTGTACTACCGGCTGCGGGTGGTGGAGATCGAGATCCCCCCCCTTCGTCGGCGCGGACACGGCGACATCGACCGTCTGGTCGACCACTTCCTCGCCCGCTACTGCCAGCGGCACGCCCGCCCGGACCTCCGGATCAGCGACCGGGCCCGAGCCACCCTCCACGGCCACGACTGGCCGGGCAATGTCCGCGAGCTGGAGCACTGCCTGGAGTCCGCGGTGGTGTTGAGCCCCGGTGAGCGAATCGAGGCCGACCAGCTCCGGCTACCGGGCGGGACAGGCGCGCCCTCCCCCGCCGAGGTCTCCCTTCCCGAGGACGCCTTCGTGACGCGGGTCCGCACCCTGCGCGAGGTCGAGCGCGACTACATCCGCCACGTGCTCGAACTCCACGGGGACAACCGCAGCGCCGCGGCCCGGATCCTCGGAATCGGACGCAACACGCTCCTGCGCAAGCTCACCGCGAACGACGGCTGATCCGACGCTCCCTCGTCAAGCTCCCGTCGCCCCTCGTCAAGCCCCCGACACCCCGAGGACGTTTTTCGTCGCCCGGGCAGCGTTTCGAGTTGGTACGGGACTTGCTTCGTACTCGGCGCGATGCCCACGAAGGGATCCAGAGAAGCCAGGACGGCAGCTCGCTCCTCACGGAGACGGGAACCGGTGGACCTTCCCCGGCCACCGCCGCGTCTCCACCTGTCCCTCCCATGCGCAGTGACCCTGATGGTATGCGCCCTGGCGGGCATCGCCAGGGCGCAGCCATCGGTCCTGGTCATCCACTCCGTACCCGTGGCGAACCGGGCCCAGGACGTGGTCGACAAGCTCGACGCGTCGGGGGAGTTCGCCCTGGTCGACGACTTCGACGTCAACGGGGACACACCCCTGCTCTCGGACCTGCTGCTGTACGACAAGGTGCTCGCGTTCACCGAGAACGAGCCCCACGATCCGGTGGCCCTCGGAGACCGATTGGCGGACTACGTCGACCTGGGGGGCGGCGTCGTCGGCGCCGCGTTCGTCCAGCGCCAGAGCAAGGCGCTGGCGGGTCGCTTCGTGGACGACGGCTACCTCCCCTTCGAGATCGGCGACGCCGTCATCGGCAACGCCACCCTGGAGGTGGTCCCCGGCTGGGGCAACAGCCCGCTGCTGCAGGGCGTCCAGTCCTTCGACGGGGGGTCCTCCTCGTGGCGCTGTGACTCCGCCCTGGTCGCCGGGGCCCACGAGGCCGCCCGCTGGAGCGACGGGCTGCCCCTGGTCGCGTTCACCGACATGGGCGATCAGCTCGTGGTCGGGCTCAACTTCTACCCCCCGTCGGACGACGCCCGTTTCGACTACTGGGATGCCACCACCGACGGCGCGGGCCTGATGGTGGCCGCGCTGCTGTTCTCGGGCGGCGCCGTGGACGCGGACGGGGATGGATACAGCGACTGGGAGGGGGACTGCGACGACACGGATCCGCAGATCCATCCCGGGTCCCCCGAGCACTGCGACGGCGTGGACAACGACTGCGACGGGGTGATCCCCGAGGTCGAACTGGACGAGGACGGGGACGGCGTGTCCACCTGCGACGGGGACTGCGACGACGACGACCCGGCCGTCCATCCGGGCGTGGTCGAGGACTGCAACGGCATCGACGACGACTGCGACGGGGCGATGCTGCCCGGCGAGGACGACGACGACGGGGATGGCTGGCCCGTGTGCGCCGGCGATTGCGACGACCTCGATCCCGGGGTCAACCCGGCCGCGACGGAGGCCTGAGACGGCCT
>CAZITQ010000086.1:0-35344 GCA_964542165.1 uncultured Rickettsiales bacterium | reverse complement strand
TGCTGTCGTCGTCCCCGGTGTCGTCGTCGTTGGAGAACTCGTCGGACGGGAGATTACAGGCCAGCATGGCGGCCGACAGGGTCAACAGGATCCACAGGGCGCCGCGCACGTTCACCTCCTACCCGCTGGCGCGGGCCGAACCTCGTTGCTCTTCCGTGAATCAGGTAGCTGCAACATACGGGCCAACCCCCAATGCGCTCGACATCGTGGACTTTCACCGCGTCCACGGGCTGAAACTGTCTCGTTCTGCGACGTCCGTGTCTCAATTCGCGACGGCGGGATGTCCCGGCGCGCGCAACCGCGGGACATCTCGACCGTGCCCGCGGGCGCTTGCGACTTCTGCCCCGTCTAGTACCCTGACCCGATGGATATCCTGGGCCTGTCATACGACATCGACGCGGCAGCCTGCCTGGTGCGGGACGGCGTGCCCCTGGCCGCGGCGGCCGAGGAACGGTTCACCCGGGTCAAGCACGACCGGAGCTACCCCACCGCCGCCTCGGCGTTCTGCCTCGAGTTCGGCGGGACCCGGATGGAGGAGCTGGACTGGGCCGCCTTGGGGTGGAACCCCACCGTCCACCTCCAGCCGCTGCTGTGGCGCCGCAGCACGCGGATCCGGCACCACGCCGAGTACCTGGGGGCCGTCCCCAACCTGCTGATCCAGGGCTACGGCGATCCGCCAAGGGGGCGGGTGACCGAGCAGGTCCACCACTTCGAGGGGCACGACCACCCCCTCCGCGTGGCCTTCGTGGACCACCACCTGTGCCACGCCGCGTGGGCCTTCGTCTCCCCCTTCGAGCGTTGCGCGATCCTGACCCTGGACGGGTTCGGGGAGCGGACGACGACCACGCTGGGACGCTGCGAGGGATCGCAGATCGAGGTGCTGCGGCGGATCGAACGGCCCCATTCGCTGGGATCGCTCTACGCTGCCGTCACCCAGCACCTGGGCTTCCGGGCGAACTGCGACGAGGGCATCGTGATGAGCCTGGCGGCGCTGGGGGATCCGGAGCGCTACGGCGACCTCCCCGAGCTGCTGCGATTCCGCGCCGACGGCAGCTTCGAGCTGGACCTCAGCTACTTCGCCTTCTTCCAGGAGGACACGCGGCGCGTGAGCCCACGCTTCGTGGAGCGCTTCGGGGCCGGGCGATCGTGGCAAGACCCCATCGAGGACCGGCATCGGGACCTGGCGGCCAGCCTGCAGCGGGCGTTCGAGGGCGCCTATCTCCGCCTGCTACGCGATCTGCACGAGCTCGCCGGCTGCGACGATCTGGTGGTGGCCGGCGGTGCCGCGCTCAATTGCGTGGCCAACGGGCGGATCCTCGAGGAGACCGCCTTCGGGCGGATGTTCATCCCCCCCGCCGCCGGCGACGACGGCGCCGCCACCGGCGCGGCGCTCTACCTGGCCCACGGCCACCTCGGGGAGCCCCGCCCGGGCCACGTGCTGACGGGCGCCGATCTGGGGCCGGAGTGCGCCCCGGCCGAGGTCCGGGCCCTGCTGGAGCTGGCCCGTCGCGAGGTCCGCTGGGTGGACGATCCAGCACGGGCTGCGGCGCGCCTGCTGGCCGACGGCAAGGTCGTGGGCTGGTACCAGGGGCGGGCCGAGTTCGGGCCCCGGGCCCTGGGGCAGCGCAGCATCCTCGCCGATCCCCGTTCCGCCGCGACCCGGGACCACATCAACGCCGCGGTCAAGTTCCGGCAGCCCTACCGGCCGCTGGCACCCTCGGTGCTGGCCGAACGCTGCGCGGAACTCTTCGACCAGCCGGGCCCCTCCCCGTTCATGCTGCGGGCCTACAACGCCCATCCGGCGTGGATCGACCGCCTGCGGGCCGCCGTCCATGTGGACGGCAGCGCCCGTGTGCACACCGTGGACGCGACGGCACAGCCCCTCTACCACTCGCTGATCCGCCACTTCGGGGAGCTGACCGGCGTGCCCGCGGTGGTCAACACCTCGCTGAACGTGAGGGGTCAGCCCATCGCGAACACGCCCGAGGACGCCCTGGCCTGCTTCGACTCCACGGCCATGGATGCCCTGGTGATCGACCGTGCGGTCCTGACCAAGGAGGATTCGACGCCGTGATCGAGGGCAAGACGATCCTGCTCACCGGCGGGCGGGGGTTCATCGGGACCCACCTGGCCCTCCGCCTCGGCCAGCACAATCGGGTGATCGCGGTGGACAACGGCCGCCGGGACGCGATGCGCTTCTTCGATCCGCCCCCGTCGGTCCGGTTCGCGACCCGGGACGTGGCCCGGCCCGGTGCCCTGGACGACCTGCTGGACGGGGTGGACCTGGTGGTGCACCTGGCGGCGGTGGCCGGCGTGAGCAACTACGTGCGCCAGCCCGCCACCACCATGGTCACCAACCTCATCGGCACCCAGCAGGTGCTCGAGGCCGTGGTGGGCCGGCCCATCGAGCGGCTGATCAACTTCTCGACCAGCGAGGTGTACGGCCCCTCGGCCCTGGGCTCCCGGGAAGACGGGACCACCGCCCTGGGACCGGTGGCCGAGTCCCGGTGGACCTACTCGGCCAGCAAGCTCGCCGCCGAACACCTCTGTCTGGCCTACCATCGTCAGCACGCCGTACCGGTGACCTCGGTCCGGCCCTTCAACATCTACGGGCCGGGCCAGGTGGGCGAGGGGGCCGTCCACGACATCGGGCTGCGGGCGCTGCGTGGCCAGGAGGTACGGGTCACCGGGGACGGGCAACAGGTCCGTACATGGTGCTACATCGACGACATGGTCGACGCCACCGAGGTGCTGATGACCCACCCGGACGCGGTGGGCGAGGTGTTCAACGTGGGCAACGCCACACCGGTGGTGCCGATGATCGACCTGGCCCGGAGGATCGTGGAGGTCGCCGGATCGTCCTCCCGCATCGAGTTCGAGCCCCACATGGAGGTCGACGTCCTCCTCCGCTCCCCGGACGTGGATCGGATCCGCGAGCGCCTCGGTTTCCGGCCCCGGGTCTCCCTGGACGACGGCCTTCGCAGGACCCTAGACTGGTACCGGCATCACCTATCCGAGCTGGATCCGTCGTGAGTGCACCCATCCCGGACATCCCCTTCGTCGACCTCGGCCGCCAGATCGACGGCCTGCGCCTGCAACTGGACGCGGCCATGGCGCGGGTGGTCGAGGAGGCGGACTTCGTCCGGGGCGGACCCTGCCGACGCTTCGAGGAAGCCTTCGGGCGGTTCCTCGGGGTGCGCCACGTGGTCTGTGTGGCCAGCGGGACCGACGCCCTCGCCCTCTCCCTCGCCGCCCTGGGTGTGGGACCGGGGCACGAGGTCATCGTCCCCGCCAACTCCTTCCCGGCGACCGCTGCGGCGGTCCTCACCGCCGGCGCCACGCCGGTATTCGTGGACGTGGACACCGAGACGCTGAACCTGGACGTGGAGGCGGCCGAGGAACGCATCGGCCGCCGCACCCGCGCAATCGTCCCCGTACACCTGCACGGGTCTCCCGCCGACATGGGCGGCGTGTTGCGACTGGCCACCCAGCACAAGCTCAAGGTGGTCGAGGACGCGGCCCAGGCCCACGGCGCCATCTGGGAGGGGCGCAGGATCGGCAGCATCGGCAACGCGGGCTGCTTCAGCTTCTACCCCAGCAAGAACCTGGGGGCCTTCGGTGACGGCGGTGCGGTGACGACCAACGATCTGAAGGTCGCCGAGTGGATCCGCCGCGTCCGCGACCACGGCCGGAACAAGGAGGGGCGTCACGTGGTGGTGGGCCAGTGCAGCCGCCTCGACACCCTGCAGGCGGCCGTCCTGGGGTGCAAGCTGCCCCACCTCGAGCGCTGGAACGACCAGCGTCGGTCCCTGGCCCAGCGGTACGCGAGTGCCCTCGCGGGCTGTCCCGGTCTGCGCCTGCTGGAGACCGAGGAGGGAGCGGTCTTCCACCACTTCGTGGTGCGGAGCACGCTACGGGACTCCCTCGCCCGCGATCTCGCTGACCGGGGGATCCGCACCGGGATCCACTACGCCCGGACCATTCCGCAGGAGCCCGCCTTCGCCGGCTACCGGGATCAGCCGACCCCCGAGGCAGACCACGCGGCGCGGGAGGTGCTCTCCCTGCCCATGTTCCCCGAGCTGGGTATGGGCGAGGTGGACCGGGTCGCGGACGCGATCTGGGACTTCTTCAAGAACTACTGATTCCATGGCGATCCGGGACGCGCTGAGCCACCGCTTCGAGGAGCTCGCCCTGCCGCTGGACTCCCCCGGCGGGGGGGAGCTGCGGCCGGCCGTCCTCGGCCTCCGCCCAGCGGGCGTGCGGCGGGGCGACCCCTGGCCCGAGTGGGTCCGTCCCGACAGCCCGATCCCCCTGTTCACCGCCTCACCGTCGCCCGACAGCGGGCCCGCGGAGGTCCTCGCCGACCTGGAGATCGACGGGGTCACCCGTCCGGCGATGAGCGTCGTCGACGGCCGGGTGAAGTTGCACTTCGACCCGCGAGCCTCCCTCGCGCACGTCACCTCCGAGGCCCACCTGCCCCGGCGGCGGTCGTGGCTCACCCGCCTCCCCGAGCCGGTCTTCCGGCTCCCTGGACCCGTGAGGCTGGCCGGCCACCGGCTCGTGGGCGGACGCGCCCGGGGCCCCGAGACCGGCGAAGAGGCCGAGACCTTCCCGATCTGGGACGGACCGGAGCGGCTCCGGGCGGTGGTCCGGCGCCTGGCGGGCGCGGACGCGCCCCCCCCGTGGCCCGACGCCCGCCCGCCGGTCGTGCTCTCCCACGACGTGGACACCGCAGACGGGCTGCGGGCCGCGCCCCGGGTGGCCCGGGTGGAGGAGCGGCTGGGCCTGCGGTCGTGCTTCTACGTGGTGGGCGACCGCTACCCCCTGGACCACGCTCTGCTGGACGATCTACGGGCCGCGGGCCACGAGATCGGACTGCACGGGGCGCGCCACGACTTTCGCCTGTCCTACCTGCCGCGGGCGCAGGTCGAGGGACGCCTGGACCGCTGCCGGGCGCTGGTCGAGCGCCACGAGGTGGTGGGATTCCGGTCCCCGGCGCTGTTGATGAGCGACGAGCTGGCCGCCTCGCTGCGGGGCCGCTTCCTGTACGACTCCACTGTCCCCGACACCGACATTCGCTCCCTCGCGGGGCCCCGGCGCGGCTGCGGCAGCGTCTTCCCCTACCACAGGGACGGCCTGCTCTGTCTGCCTCCGACGCTACCGCTCGACGACCGGCTGCTCACGCTGGGCCGGTCGCCCTCCGCCGGCTATGATGCCTGGGTTCACAAGCTCGCCTGGCTCCGCCAGGTGGGCGGGATGGGCCTCGTCGCGACCCACACCGAGCCCCACCTGACCGGGGGCGAGGCGCTGCTGGCCAGCTACCGGCGCCTGCTCGAGTCACTGGTCGCGGACGGAACGCCCACGATGCTGCCGCGGGACGTGGCCCGCTGGTGGCTCGACGGCGAGAGGGAGTGAGTCCATGGGCGACAGACCTTCGACCGAGCCCGCCCCAGCGGCGGTGTTGTTCTCCGGGGGCAGCGACTCGACCCTGGCCGCGGCGCTGATGCTCGACGAGGGCCGGGACGTCACCCTGCTGACCTTCGATCCCGGATTCGTGCTCTTCATCGACAACTCCCGCAAGAACGCGCAGCGACTCCAGGAGATCTACCCGGACCGGCGGATCGAGCACGAGATCATCGACAACAAGGCCGCCACCCACCGGCTGCTGTGGTCGCGGATGGGCCAGGACCTGCGGGACTTCGGGTTCAACAACAACGTCCTGATCTGCCTCGGCTGCCGGATGGCGATGCACGCCCGGGCCGTGTCCCACATGCTCGAGCACGGCATCCCCTACCTGGTGGACGGCTCCATCGCGGACCAGTCCACGGTGCCCGAGCAGCTGCCCTCGGTGCTGGAGCGCCACCGGGAGTTCTACCGGCGGGAGTTCGGCATCCACCACCGCTCGCCGATCTACGAGGAGTCCCGCTCGGACAACCGTCTGGCGGAGAAGGGGATGGAGGGGCAGCGCAACCTCAAGCGCCAGTTCATCCTCTTCGACACCCAGGCGACCTGCCCCTTCGGCGTGACCGCGGACGTGTACGGGAGGCTGATCTACGCGCTCATGCCCCGGACCCGGGAGCGCGAGTCCGAGCGCTACTGCCACGACAAGTACCCCCTGCTGGTCCGCTACGTGCGGGGCTACATCGCCGAGCGCGGCCTGGACCTGGACGAGCGGATCCAGAACCTGAGGGACAAGGTGGAACGCGATGGCTCGAGGTGAGAACCGGCAGCGACTGGTCAGCGCGGCGCGGGCGACCCTGCGGCTGCCCTGGGCCGCCACCCTGATCCCGGTGGGCCTCGCCATGGGCGTCGGCGGGCTGATCCAGCACGCCGTGCGGACGGTGCGCGCGCCGGCCGACCCGCCGCGCTGTGGCACGGAGGGGTCCCACGGGTGTGCCGGGGACGAATGCCCGCCGGAGCTCCGCGGGTCGACCTAGTGCGGGTCCTGCTGGTCAACCTCCCCGGCCGCGTGCGCCTCATGCGGCGCTACGTGGCCTCGTACTACGCCCCCAACTTCCTGATCCCGCCCCTGGAGCTGATGGGGCTGGGCGCCGTCGCCCGCCAGCGGCCGGGGACCCGGGTCCAGCTCCTCGACTGTGTGGCGGCGGATCTGGACCTGGTGCCGGCCGTCCGCCGGGCCCAGCGCTTCCGGCCGGACGTGGTGGTCACCCTGCTGGGGTTCGAGGTCTGCGGAGAGGACCTGGACGCCCTGGCAGTCCTGCGGCGTGCGCTGCACCCGGCCCGGGTGCTGGCCTTCGGCTACCTGGCCAGCGCCCTGCCCGAACGGGTGCTGGCGCAGGACGCCTGCGACGCGGTGCTGGTGGGTGAACCCGAGCACACCTTCGCCGAGGTGCTGGACAGGCTGGCCCGGGGCGGAGATCTCGAGGGCATCGCCGGGCTCGTGCGGCGGATCGACGGCGGGGTGGAACACGGCCCGGCGCGGGACCGGATCCGGGATCTGGATGCCCTGCCCTGGCCCGACCACTCCCTGGTCGACGCCGGGGCCTACCGGGAGTCCTTCATGCCCCGCCCCATCGGCGCGATCATGAGCGCCCGGGGCTGCCCCCACCGGTGCACCTTCTGCGTGCGCACCTTCGGGCGCGAGCTGGTCCTGCGCTCCGCGGAATCGGTGGCCGCGGAGGTGACCAGCCTGGCCGGGATGGGCATCCGGCACGTGCGGTTCATGGACGACACCTTCACCGTGCGCCGGGACCGGACCCTGGAGATCTGCGACCGGCTGGGCCGGCACAAGGGCCTGACCTGGACCGCGCTGACCCGGCTGCCGGGCCTGGATGACGAGCAGCTGCGGGCCATGGCCCGGGCCGGCTGCCGCCGACTCTACGTGGGGTTGGAGAGCGGATCCCAGCGCATCCTGGACCTCTACCGCAAGGGGCTCACCGTCGAGCAGATACGGGAGGTCGTCCCGAGGATCCAGGCGGCCGGGATCGAGGTCAGCGCTTTCTTCATCGTGGGCGCCCCGGGAGAGACCGAGTCCGACGTGGAGGCCAGCCTGCAGCTCGCCCTGGAGCTCGAGCCGGACTATGTGATCGTCACCCGTCTGCAGTACTGGCCCGGGACCGAGCTCCACGAGACACACCGCGAGCGGCTGACGTTCTCCCTCAATCCCACCCGCTGCGAGCCCCTCCCCGAGGCGGGGATCCCCTCCCACGCCGACTACCTCCGCTGGGAGCGCACGTTCTATCGCCGGTTCTACCTGCGACCGGGGTACATGGCCCGCCGGGGAGCGACCCTGGCCCGCTCCCCGGCGGACATCGCCGAGGGACTCTGGCGGCTGGGTTCCTGGGTCGGCGGCGCGGGTGGTCAGCGCGACTTCATCTGATTCCGCTTAGAATGGTCCCCGGCGATTGGGGACAGGCGTGCGCTTGACGGTCTCGGTGCTGGCCTACAACGAGGAGCGGACCCTCGAGGGGATCGTCCGCCAGGTGGTCGCCGTCTGTGACGATCTGGACGTGGGCTACGAGGTCGTGGTCATCGACGACGGGAGCACCGACGCCACGCCCGCCATCGCCGGGGCCCTGGCCGAGGAGCTGCCCCAGGTGCGGCACCTGCGGCACCTGCGCAACCAGGGCTCGGGGATGGCGATCCGTTCGGGCATCGCCGCGGCCCGGGGCGAGTGCATCATCTACGTGCCTGCCGACGGACAGTTCGACGTGGGCGAGATCGGCCGCTTCCTCGAGGCCGCGGAGCACGCCGACATCGTGGTGGGCGCCCGGGAGTCCCGCAGCGACTACACCCCTTTCCGCCTTGCCAGCTCCCGGACCTTCCTGGTGCTGGTGAGGCTGCTGTTCGGCACCGACGTGCAGGACGTCAACTGGGTGCACCTGTGGCACCGCAGGGTGTTCGAGCGGATCTCCGTCCGCTCGCGGGGTGTGTTCCTGCTCGAGGAGATCCTGGTGCGGGGCGAACGCCGGGGGCTGACCGTCGCCGAGGTGGACTCGGCCTACCGGCCCCGGGCCGGAGGAGCGGCCACCGGGGGCAATCCGCGGACGATTCTCAAGACGGTCAAGGAGATGGCGATGCTGCGGGCGGAGCTGTGGATCCGCGGCTGAAGACCGCGCTGCGCGCCCTGCTCGTCCTCCTGTGGGTGGCTTGCGGGATCGGCCTGCTGTGGCTGTCCCTGCACGACCTGGATCTGGGCCGCCTCACCGGCGGGCTGGGCGAGGCTGCGCTGTGGCCCCTGGCCCTGGCGATCGTCTTCGACGTGGTCTGCGTCGCCCTCAAGGGCGCCAAGTGGCGCGTGATCCTCTCCCCCCTGGGGCGCCCGGGCATCTTTCGACTCCAGGCCGCGTTCTACGCCGCCGGGGCCACGGCGATGGTCCTTCCGTTCCGGCTGGACGAGTTTGTCCGGGCCTTCGTCGCCCACCGCCTGACCCGGCTTCCCGGCGCCAGCCTCCTGGGATCGATGGCCCTGGAACGATTGATCGACTTCCTGGCGCTGCTCGCGGCCCTGCTCCTGCTGGCCCTGGCGGTGCCGCTGCCCGACTGGCTGGCCACGGCCCCCCGGATCATCGTGGTCATCGTGCTCATCCTGGCGGTCGTGCTGGTGGCGCTGCAGCTCTCGGCACGCCGACCGGCGGGCAGCGGATTGCTCTCCCGCTTGGTCGTCGGCCTCGCCGAGGGGGGAAGCGCCCTGCGCCGTCCCCACCTGATGGCTGCTGGGGCCGGCCTGGCCGTGCTGGAGTGGGTGGGCAACGTGGCCGTGGTGGTCTGCGTGCTGGCCGCCTTCGGGCTCGAGCTGCCCTGGCACGGCGCCCTGCTGCTGACCGTGCTCTCGATGGTCAGCTACGCCCTGCCCCTGGCGCCCGCCGGCATCGGAGTCTTCGAGGTGGCCTGCCGACTGGCGTTGCCCGAGCTCTACGGCGTCGAACCGGAGGCGGCGGTGGGGGTGGCCCTGGCGATCCACGCCCTGCTGCTGCTGCCCATGGCGGTCATCGGCACGTCGGTGGTGGTTGCGGTGGGGGTGAGCCTGCGAAAGGTCGGCAGCTGGGGTCGGGCCCAGATGGCCGAGGGGGAAGCGTCAGCCGACGATCGGTGACCCGATCCTTCTCCACGGCGTGCGCGTGAACAGCCGCCGCAACCCGGTCTCCACGTCCACCGGCTCCCAGTCCAGGTCCCTCGACGGCGGGCCCAGGTCGCCGCGGGTGTCCTGGGCGAAGGCGAGCACCTGGTCGGGGACCACCGGGGGGTGGGTCCACAGCTTGCCGAGGATCCGGGCACCCAGCAGGCACAGCGAGAGCGGAAAATGGACGGGGCGGCGACGCACGCCGATCTCCGAGGCGACCCGCGCGATCAGCTCGTCGAAGGGCAGGGCGGTGGGGCCCACGATGTCGTAGGCGCGTCCCCCGAGGCCGTGCCGGGTCAGCGCCGTCACGGTCGCGTCGATCACGTCGTCGACGAACACCGGGCGGAGCAGGTGCTTGCCGCTTCCCGGCACCGGTACGAAGGGGGATCGACCCACGGTGCGCACGAAGGTGGTGAACTCCTTGCTGCCCTCGCCGTAGATCATCGTCGGACGGAAGATCCGCAGATCCAGGTCACAGCTCGCGAGGGCCTGTTCGCCCTGGCGTTTGCTCTCGCCATACGCGTCCCGGAGCTCCCGCAGCGCGCAGTTGGTGGAGAAGTGCACCACCCGCGCCACCCCTGCACGCTCGCAGGCCCGGCCCAGGTTGGCGCTGCCGTCGACGTTGACCCGGTGGTTCACGACCGGATCTGCCACGTCCGCGGCCCCCGCCAGGTGCACCACGGCTTCACATCCCTCCAGGGCGTCGTCCAGGGTGGAGGGCCGGGTCAGGTCCCCCACGGCCAGCGGTACCCCCAGGGCTCGCAGGGGGCCGCTGGACGACGTGGCCCGGACCAGCGCCCGGCAGGGGATGCCCTCGCGCCGGAGGCGACGGGCCAGGTGCAGGCCCACGAATCCCGAGGCACCCGTGATCAGGACCGTCCCGGTCATCACTTCCCGGACGCGGGGGCGGGCTGGTCGGGGATGACGCCGCCGGACGGATCGGTGCAGGGCGCGGGGTTGCCCGCCCGGTCGGAACAGGCGGTGGTGGCGCAGGGGTACGGTTCCGTGCGCGGAGACAGGGGTTCGATGAACATCGGATTGAGCAGCCACTCGCCGCCGGTGCCCGCCAGGGCGTGGCAGAGGACCTCGCTGCGTTGACGATCGATGACCAGCTTGAGGACCGCGGCCTCCAGGAGCATGTCGATGTCGGTCTGCGCGTCACCGGCGACGAGGGCGGGGCGCCGGGCCGGGTCGGACGCCGACTCGATGGCCCCGGCCGTCCGGTCGCCGAAGATCTCCTGGGCGATGAAGCAGCGCTTGCCCTCCTTGTAGGTCATGATCCGGTCGCTGTCCGGCCCCTCCGGACCGCAGTCCGCGAGCCGGTGGGTCAACCGACCCTCCGGGTCGGTCAGGACCCGGATCCCGATCACGTGATCGGCGGCGATGCCCACCCGCTCCGCGAAGGCCTGGACCGACGGCTCCGGGGAGGCGGACACCACCCACACGTCGAATCCGTTGGCCTGCAACGTCCCGATCAGGTCGTGGATCTGGGGGTAGACGCGGATCCAACCGCAGAGCCCGTCGCGGGTGCCCACGCGGATCTCCGTCCCCTGGGGGGCCGCCAGGTATTCGTCGATGGCGCGCCCCACCATGTCGCGGATCTGTGCCGCGGTGTAGCCGGCCTGGATCTGGGCCAGCCACGCCAGGGCGGGCACGATCCGGCGGTGGTCGTAGCCCTCGTCCTGCCAGGCCGGCTCCCCGGACGCGGTGGTCTTGTCCTCGTAGATCGCGAGGATCTCGTCGGCGCAGTCCAGATCGGTGGAGGTGGGCAGGGGCTCGCCGGGCGGGTGCTCGGCGCAGGCCGCGGACAGGGCTGCGATGGCGGCGGGGGTGAGGAACCGGCTGGTGTCGCTCCAGTCCCCGCCGGGCGGCTGGAGGATGGCGTCGTTGCGCAACATCCAGAACACGGTGCCGTCGCCGATGTCGTTCTTGATGACGGTGTTGTCCCAGTCGAACACGGCCACCGGGGGTCGATCCCTGTCGTAGGACTCGCCGGATGCGCCCAGGCTCCGGATCAGCTCGTCGAGCCGCTCCCGGTTGTCGCCGTCCCAGGGGAGGGACGCATCGAGGACCCGGACCTCGACCTCCGACGCGGCGGCCCCCAGGGTCAGGCCCAGGACGAAGGTGAGGGCGAGGAGGATGCGAGTGAGCTCCGGCATCTTCAACGTCCTTTCGACCCTCCCGACGAGCCCAACCTACCACAGGGGCCGCACGCGACGTGCCGCACCGGTATGATCGCCCCGGGACGGGGCAGCGCCACGGCAGGAGCGCCCCCCCAAGTGGAGAGGCCCCGTGACCGACGGTCCCCGTGACGACAGGCCCGACGGGCGACGCCTGCGACACCGTGTGCCCGGGGACGCCCGGCCCGCGGTCAGCGTCGGGACCACGGTCGAGGGGATCGACGAACCGGGCCCGGCGACCACCCGCCCGGCGCGCAAGGCCCCCCGCCCGGAACCCGACGAGACCCGCGTCGCCGCGGGTACCCTCATCGACCACTTCCGCGTGATCCGCCCCATCGGCAGGGGGGGCATGGGTGAGGTCTTCCTGGCCCGGGACGTCCGTCTGGGCCGCAAGGTGGCCCTCAAGATGGTGCACTCGCGCCGCATCGGCTCCGAGCAGGCGATCCAGCGCTTTTTGTTCGAGGCGCGCACCACGGCCCGCTTCTCCCATCCCCACATCGTCACCATCCACGCCGTGGGCGAACACGGGGGTCACCCCTACGTGGCGCTGGAGTACCTGGAGGGCCAGAACCTGCGGGAGCGGCTCGCCCGGGAGGTCCCGAGCGCCCGGGAGGTCGCCCGCATGGGCCTGGCGGTGGCCGAAGCCCTGGCGGAGGCCCACGACCACGGCGTGCTCCACCGGGACCTGAAGCCCGAGAACGTCCTGATCCCCCGGGATGGGCGCATCCGGGTGGTGGACTTCGGGCTGGCCAAGGTGCTGGCCGCCCCGGCCGAGGAGTTCGCCGACACGGAGCGGGACACCTCGGACGGGGACGAGGACCTCGATTCCGTGGACTCCTTCCGCACCGAGGGCCACAAGCTCTGCGGCACTCCGGTGTACATGGCCCCCGAGCAGTGGGAGGACGCCGACATCACCGGCGCGACCGACATCTGGGCCCTGGGCGTGATGCTCTACGAGGCCATCGCCGGCCAGCGCCCCTACGTCAACAGCGAGGCCGAGACCGGCAGCCTGGCCGTGCGGGTGTGTGGGCCCGAGCCCGTCCCGGGCGCCCCTCCCCTCCTGGAGATCCCCGGGGATCTCTCCGATCTGATCTACCGCTGCCTGGAGAAGGAGCCCGATCTGCGGCCCACCGCGGCGGAGGTCGTGGAGATCCTCCAGGCGTTCCTGGTGCCCGGCCGCGAACGGCTGATCGAGGAGGAGGGCCCCTTCCGGGGTCTGCAGGCCTTCACGGAACGCCATGCGGGCTACTTCTTCGGGCGGGACGCGGAGATCGCGGGGTTCCTGGAGCGCCTCCGCACCGAACCGATCCTGCCCGTCGTGGGGCCGTCGGGTGCCGGGAAGAGCTCCTTCGTCCAGGCGGGGGTCATCCCACGCCTCCGGGAGCAGGGGGCGTGGACCGTGCTCAATCTGCGGCCGGGCGCCGATCCCTTCGGCACCCTGGCCACCCGCCTGCTGGCCGGGGAGAGCACCCAGCGCGCCCTGAGCAGCCGCCGCTCGGCCCCGGTGAGGACCCGGGGGACCGACACGGCGCAGCTCTCCCGGCTCGAGACCGCCACCTACCTCGGGGCGGGCATGGGTACCCGCGATCCGGACCAGGCGGCGGTCCCCACTCCGGGCGACGACGACCCGGAGGAGCTGGCCGGCATCCTGAGGCGGACCCCCCGGCGATTGAACCTGGCCCTGCAGCAGATTGCCGACGCCGAGGGCGGTCGGGTGCTGTTGCTGATCGACCAGCTGGAGGAGATCTACTCGCTGGTGGAGGACGAGGACGAGCGCGGCGCCTTCATGCAGGCGATCTGC
Source organism: uncultured Rickettsiales bacterium (assembly GCA_964542165.1). Taxonomy (GTDB): domain Bacteria; phylum Myxococcota_A; class UBA796; order UBA9615; family CAYRNR01; genus CAYTBN01. Next base: position 21,780 of record CAZITQ010000086.1, on the reverse strand, counting down.
ACCGCTGCCGACGATCCCGAGTCTCCGGTGCGGGTGGTGTTCACCCTGCGCGACGACTTCCTTGGGCGCCTGGCGATCGGTCAGGAGGCCCGCGAGGCCCTCAGCCGGGTCACGGTGCTGCGCAGCCCCGCGCAGGCGGCGCTGGAGGAGATCCTGACCCGCCCGGTGGAGGCCGCCGGCTATCGCTACGACGACCCGGAGCTGGTGGGCGAGATGCTGGCCGAGGTCCGGGGCGAGCCCGCCTGTCTGCCCCTGCTGCAGTTCACCGCGCGGGTGGTCTGGGACCGCAGGGACCGGGAGCGGCGCTTGTTGCGGGCCTCGGCGTACCGTGCCATCGGCGGCGTCGCCGGCGCCCTGGCGGATCACGCCCAGTCGGTGCTGGCGGGGCTGAGCCCCGACCAGGCCCGGGCGGCGCGGGACCTGCTGCTGCGCCTGGTGACCCCGGACGGTACCCGCAGGCGCCTCGCGCGCTCTTCGGCCCTGGATGGGCTGGCGCCCGAGGCCGGCGGTGTGCTGGACCGGCTGATCCAGTCCCGCCTGCTCGCCGTGCACAAGGGCAGCAGCGACGCGGACGCCGAGGTCGAGCTGGTCCACGAATCGCTGATCCGCAACTGGCGGCAGCTCCGCCAGTGGATCGAGGAGGGCCGCGAGGAGCTGGCCTTCATGGCGGAGGTGGGTCAGGCGGCCGAACTGTGGGATCGCCGGGGGCGTCACCGGGAGGAGGTCTGGGGCGGCGACGCGCTCGCCGAGGCGCTGCGGACCCTGGAGCGATTGCCCGGACAGGCCCCCGCAGCGATCCTCGAGTTCCTGGACGCCAGTCGCCACGAGGAGCAACGCCATCTCCGCCGACGCCGCATCGCAGCGGGGATCGGCGTGGCTGCCCTGGCGCTGGTGGCCGTGGGTGCCCTGGTGGCGGCCCTGGCCCTGGCCGACAAGGAGCGGGAAGCCCAGCAACAACGCCGGGCCGCCGAGCTGGGCCAGGCCGAGGCGCGGCTCGGGGGGGCCCGCGCGGCCCTCGAACGGGGGGATCGGCTGGAGGCCCGGGCCCAGCTCCGGGGGGCCCTGGAGACCGAACTGAGCCCCCTCGGGCGGGCGCTGTGGGGCCAGCTGACGATCGATCCGCTGGTCTGGGCCCACGAGCTCGGCGCGGCGGTCAACGACGTGACCTTCACACCGGACGGCGCGTCCCTGGTGGTGGCCTGCGGCGACCGCTCGATCTACATCTTCGACACCGTCACCCGCGAGGTGCGTGTGCTCCGTGGGCACGCCGACCAGGTCTACACCGCCGTGGTCTCACCGGACGGGCGGTGGGTGGCTTCCGGGTCCTGGTCCGGCGAACTCAGGCTGTGGGACCTGCAGACGGGGGAGACACGACAACTCGCCGGACACACCGCCGGGATCAACTTCCTGGTGTTCAACCACGACGGCACCCAGCTGGCGTCCGGCAGCGACGACCGGACGGTCCGGTTGTGGGATCTGGCGTCCGGGGAGGAGCCGCGGGTGCTGGAGGAGCAGCCCCACCGGGTGTACGGCGTCGCGTTCAGCCCCGACGGGACCCAGCTGGCCAGCGCCTGTCGGGACCACGTGGTCCGGCTGTGGGACGTGGCGAGCGGTGAGCTGGTGGATCAGCTCCCCCCGCGGCCGACCTCGCTGACCAACCTGACCTACTCCCCCGACGGGGGACTCCTGGCGCTGGCGGGTCCCGCGGTCAACGTGAGCATCTGGGACCTTCAGACCCGCGAGGAACGGCAGCTGCTGGGCCACTCGGGCAAGGTCTGGGACGTGGCCTTCACGCCGGATGGAACGCGGCTGGTCTCCGCGTCCCGGGACGGTTCGGCCCGGATCTGGGACGTGGTGAGCGGCCGCGAGCTGGCCGTGGTCGAGGGCCCGGGGAACGGCCTGTACTGCGTCGGCGTCAGCCACGACGGACGCCGGTTCGCGGTGGGCGGCGCCGACAAGACCGTCCAGCTGTGGGAGCTCACCGAGGAGGTGGGCGGGGATCCCATGCGTGGACACACCCGGGCGGCGTCTTCGGTGGCCTTCAGCCCCGATGGCAGGACCGTGGCTTCCGGGGGTGCCGACGGGACCGTGCGGACCTGGGACGTGGCGACCGGGGCGCAGCTGACGGTGGTCGAGACCGAGTCCAAGGACCTCCCCGCCCTGGCGTACGCCCCCGACGGGGCCCGCCTGTGGGCCGGAGGCAACGACGGCAAGATCCGCCTGTGGTTGACCGACGCCCCCGGCCGCCGCCGGACCATCGAAGGCAACCGGGGCGGGGTCGCCGACATGGTCTTCTCCCGGGACGGCACCTTCGCCGTCACCGCCGGCGGGAGCGCCCAGCCCTACCGCTGGGATCCCCGGACCCGGGCCAACCGCCAGCCCTATGCGGGCCATTCGGACATCGCGACCACGGCCGCCATCGCGCCGGACGGAAGGAGTGTCGCCACCGCCGGCTACGCCAACACGATCCACCTCTGGGATCCCACGGACGGCACCCGCATCCGGATCCTCGAGGGCCACACGGGCACGGTGCGGGACCTGGACTTCGACCCCCGGGGGGGGCGGCTGGCCTCGGTCAGCGACGACGGCACGATCCGCCTGTGGAGGACCGACGACGGGACCTTCCGCAGCTACGGGCCCTTCGACGCCCGCCTGTACGGCGTCGCCTTCCACCCCTCCGGCGAGACGCTCGCGGTCGCCCAGTCGGACGGCACCGCTCGCGTGGTCGATCTCAACAGCGGCGCCCGGACCGCCCTGGTGGGGCACCGGGCCGAGGTCAACGCGGTGGCCTACAGCCCCGACGGGACGCGGATCGCCACGGCCAGCGACGACGGGACGGTGCGACTGTGGGATCCGGAGACCGGGCTGCCGGCCTGGCGCTCGTCGCTCCTGCTGGGCCCCCCCGTGCGCGTCGCGACCCACCGGGGCTGGACGGGCCCGGGCGTGGCAGAGGCTGCCCCGGAACCCCGCGCATGGCACGAGGCGGCGCTCCAGCGGGGGCTCGCCGGTGCCCTCTCTCCGGGGGGGAACACCCTGTGCCTGCGCACCGGTGACGGCCTGGAGGCCTGGGACGTGACCCGGGACGAACGACTGTTCTCGGAGACCGACGGCGGTGTCCAGGGCGTCCTCGCCCGGGACGATGGCTGCGTCGCCGTGGTCCGGGGCGGCGAAGACGGAACGACCGGAACCGGGGACCTCCGGTTCTATGCCCGCGCCGGCGACCGGCTCGAGCTGGCGGGCGACGTGGTGGCCGCCTTCCCCGATGGGGACGAGCTGCTGGTGGCCGGCCCGTCGTCGGTGAGGGTGCTGGACGCCGGGGGCGAGACCACGCGGGAGGTCGCCACGGGCGCCGGCGTGACCGCCGCCCTGCGCAGCGGCGAGCAGCTGGTGGTGGGATTCTCGGACGGCTCGCTCGAGCTCTTCCCCCTGGTGGCGGGCCGCGACAAGCCCACCTACCCCTTCGAGGAGGTCCCCTCGAGCCCGGTGGTGAACCTGCAGGAGGGTCCCAAAGACACCCTGATCGCAGGCTTCGCCAACGGTCAGGTGGGCATCTGGTACCGGGACAACGGCCAGCGCCTGCGCCGCGCCCAGGTCCATGGCCCGGTCTCCCGGGTCCTGCTGGACGGCACCACCCTGCACGTGGCCTCCGAGCTCGGCGACCACGCCGCCCTGGACCTGTCCGCCTACTTCCTGGACGAATGCGCCCTGCTTCGCTCGGTGTGGGACCGGGTGCCGGTGGTGTGGGAGTCGGGATTGCCGGTCCGCCGGGACGCTCCGCGCGGCCATCGCTGCGCCTCCCCCTGACCGCCATCGCGTCCGCGGTTGACGACCCCGCGGCGGTGGGCGATCCTCCCGGACCCGGGAGATGCACATGACGTTCACTCGAGCCCTTTTGCTGCCGGTCCTGTTCCTCCTGATCTCGGGCAGCCAGCTGACGGCCTGCGGTTCCAGGGGACCGACCCCCCCGGACGCCGTCTCCGAGTGCGAGGCCGGGCGGATCGAGGAGGGCTTCGCGCTGATCAAGGAGATCGGCCGGGTGGAGAGCGCCGCGGATCAGGATCCCGAGGTGGTCGCCCTCTGCCTGGACTCGGCGGTGGAGGTGGCGGAGGACAGGGGGGCCTGGGCGTCGCTGGCCAACCAGCTCCGCGTGGTGGATCAGCTGGGGTCGATGCCGGCCTCCGCGACCCTGGAGGATTCGCTGACCGCGGCTCGGGCGGCGGTGGCCTACGCACGCATCAGCGGCGATCTGTGCTGCCTGCAGGACGGGCTGGCCGAGTTCGACGCCTTGCAGGCCGACGCCGCTCCGGCGGCGGCGGACCCCGACCGCGCCGAGGTCGATCACTGGTACCGACGCGCCCTGGAAGGCCGGGTCGAGGCCGGCGAGTGGGTGGTGGAGATCGGGGGGCGGATGGTGTTCGCGCCGGCGATGGTGGACGTGGTGCCCGACCTGCAGGACGAGGGGGCTCGGGCGCGGGTGGGTCAACCGATCGTGCTGCACAACGCGCTGCTGATGGCCGCCCGCAAGGGCGAGCCGACCGTGTCCAGCGGCGATGCCTACCCCCAGCGCATCCGCGACGCCGGGGAGGGCGACTACCGGGCGATCGTGGCCCGCAAGCCCGGCGAGGGCGACGGCACCGTGCTCGCCGCCCTGTGGGACGAGGGCTGGACGGCCCTGCTCGCCGACCTGCATCCCGGGGTCATGCACACCTGCGAGGGTCAGCTGGTCGAGATCGAGGGGGCCGAGGGCCCGGTGGGTGCCGTCGTCCTGCACGAGTGCACGCCGGAGACGGCGAGGACCGACGCGCTCTTCCGCCAGCGGGTCTGCACCGTGTGCGGAACCCGGGAGGAGCGGGAGGTCTGCAAGGTCGGATTCGGCCGCAGCGACACCCAGGCGGCCGCCAAGGCCAAGGAGGAGGTCTGCGGCGAGCTGCTGGGCTTCGATGAGTTCCCCGCGTCTTGCGGGTCGCTGGTCCAGATGACCCGTAGCTGCAGCCCCAACCACGCCACCCCGGACGAGGCCCCTCCCCCGGCCACGCCCTGAGGTACCCGCTCGGGTCCGCGCTCCCGATCGGCGCTCCCGATTCCGGGTGCGATTGACCCCCCTTCCGGGGCGGCATTACGATGGTTCCTCCTTCGGAGAGGAACCCATGGACCAGGCCATTTTCGACCGCGTCTGCCGACGACTGGACACCTATCGAGACCGCATGATCGAGCTGCAGCAGGAGCTGGTGCGGCGGCCCGCCATCGGACCCACCAGCGGTGGGGACGGCGAGGCCGACAAGGCCGCCTTCCTGGAGGAGTACCTGCGCCAGCGGGGCATCACGGACATCGAGGACGTCCGGGCGCCGGATCCCCGCGTACCCTGTGGGTACCGTCCCAACCTGATCGCGCGCATCCCCGGCCGTGACTCGTCGCGGACCGTGTGGTTCATGGCCCACCTGGACGTGGTCCCCGCGGGGGATCCGGAGAGCTGGGACAGCGACCCCTTCGAGGTGCGGGTGGACGGTGACCGCCTGATCGGGCGGGGGGTCGAGGACAACCACCAGGGCCTGGTGGCCTCGCTGATGGCGGTCCAGGCGCTGGCCGACGAGGGGGTGACCCCGGCCCACGACGTGGGCTTGCTGCTGGTGGCCGACGAGGAGACCGGGAGCAAGTTCGGGCTGGCCCACGTGGTCAAGGAGGCAGACCACCTCCGACCCGACGACATCGTCGTGGTCCCCGACGGCGGGGAGCCCGACGGCGCCCTGATCGAGGTCGCCGAGAAATCGCTGCTGTGGATCCGCTTCGCCGTGACCGGACAGACCGCCCACGGCTCCACCCCCGAGCGGGGACGCAACGCCACCCGCGCCGCGGCCCACCTCACCGTGGCGCTGGAGGAACTGCACGAGCGATTCCCCGACACCGACCCCCTCTTCGATCCCCCGGGCTCCACCTTTGCGCCCACCAAGCGCGAGGCCAACGTGGACAACATCAACACCATCCCCGACAAGGACGTGTTCTACTGGGATTGCCGGATCCTGCCGGGGATCGACCTGGCGGACGTGCTGGCCTTCATCCGCGCGAAGGCCGACGAGGTTGCGGCTCGTTTCGGCGTCGAGATCGACATCAGCTACCCGCAGAAGGAGGAGGCGGCTCCGCCCACGGCCCCGGACGCCCCGGTCGTGGTGGCGCTGATGGACGCCATCGGCGAGGTGTACGGCGTGGAGGCCCGTCCCGGGGGCATCGGCGGCGGCACCGTCGCGGCCATCCTGCGCAAGGCCGGGATCCCGGCGGCGGTGTGGGCCCGCATGGAGGAGACCATGCACGGACCCAACGAGTCCTGCCTGCTGCCCAACCTGATCGGGGACGCCAAGGTGTTCGCCCACCTGATGCTGCGGGAGGGCTAGATGGCGCGGAAGATCAACCTGGCGCGGCTCGCGCGCAGAACCACCGAGCCCTTCGTCCCCCGCGACGTGGCCATCATCGACGACTACCACGCCTTCGTGGTGATGTTCGAGGGCACCTTCCCCTGGCACGCCCACGAGCAGGACGAGCTGTTCGTGGTGCTCGAAGGGGAGATCCGGGTGGAGTTCAAGGGGGGCCTGAAGGCCACGACCCTGGGCCCCATGGACACCCTGAAGATCAAGAAGAAGGTCGTCCACCAGACCGTCGCCCCCCGCCGCTGCCGGGCTCTGGTCTTCGAGAAGCGATCCGTGACCCAGGAGACGCTCAAGGACCGTTGATCCCCACCCGCTCCACAGCGGCAAGGGCCCGGGCGTCAGGCGCGTGACGCCTAGCGAGTCGAACCGCTGCTTCGGTAGGCGTAGATCCGGGTCGAGACCGGCTGACCGGGGCGGACCTTGAAACCGGCGTAATCGACGTTGGGTTTGTCGATCATCCGCAGGAGCAGATCCATCCGCTCGCGGGCCTCCGGTTCGCATCCGGCCTCGTCCATGACCGCGGCCACGGTCTCCGGCGGGAGGTCGTGGGCGTCGATCTTGGTGCCGGGCATCAGCTCGCCGCCCGCGAATCCCACGGACAGGAACAGGGTGTGGCCCCGCAGGTCGTCCCTGCGGCTGGCGATAGGGGCCCAGGCGTCGTCGGTGAGGCCCAGGATTCGAGCCGCGGCCTCCAGGCGTTCGGGCGCCCCGTCGTCGGTGGGCTGGCTGAAGTACAGCTTGTGCAGGCTCGTTCCGTCCCGGTGCTCCGCCGCGGCCACGAAGTGGACCGTGGTCTTGTCCAGGACGCGGGCGACCTCCTCCACCGTGTCCAGGGCCGCGTCGCCGACACCGGCCTCGGCCAGCCAGGCCCGGGCCACCGCCAGCGCAGGGCGTCGGCGGAAGTACCACGAGAACTCGACCGGACCGTCCGGGCCGACCTCGACCTTGAAGAACAGGTTGCGGTGCTCGAAGTAGCGGGCGGTGACCAGGAGGCGGCGGAGTCGCGGCTCGTCGATGCCGTGATCCTCCATGTAGCGCGTCACCCGGAAGGTGAAGTCCTTGCCGCCCCCCCGGGTCATCAGGCCGAGATCCGTGCTGCGGTCGTCCACCGACAGCTCCTGGTAGGCCGCCATCTCCGGCGCGAAGGCCTGCACGAAGGGGGTGACCTTCTCCCAGGGGAGGCCGAGCCCGCCCAGCAGCACCCCCAGGCGCGCCGAACCGCGGAACAGGGACTCGAATCCGTCCAGTGCGTCCGTCATCTCAACTCCCCAGCCGGCGGAAACCCGCGTTCATCGCGCCCGCGAGCACCACCAGGCCGACGCCGACGGCGATCTTGCCGCCGATGGGGGCCCGAAGGAAGAGGGGGAACGCCAGGGCAGCGCCGATCCCCACGGCGGCCCAGGCGATCAGGAACTCGGTGCGCACCGCCGGAGGCGGCGACCAGCTGACCAGACCTCGGAGCCAGGCACGGATCAGGCCCATGGGACGATGCGAGGGCGGGGATCAGCCCCGGTCGGTGACCAGCTTGTTGATGAAGTCGCGGAATCCCATCGAGTTGCCGCCGCCGCCGGGGTCGATGCCCCACTCGATGGGGCTGATCCCGTACGCGGTCACGTCCACGTTGGCCAGGTAGAGCGAGGCGAACATGATCGGCGGCATCCGGATCGCCAGGTCCTTCATGCCCGTGCCCACCACCGCCGGCGCCTTGGACAGGAACAGCGCGTAGACCTCCTCGAAGGTCTTGCCCGTGGGGAACTTCATCTTGCCCGCGTGCAGGCCCAGCCGGGTGTTGCCGATCAGGTCGTCCAGCCGGTCGGCGTACAGGCCCACGTCCTGGGACCGGGTCGTGCGGTGGGCGGCGGACGAGGCGCCGGTGGCCGCCTTCTCGAACTGCCGGTAGTTGGCCCCCTCCTCGATGATCTCGACGAAGGTGTTCGCCTGCTCGATGCTGATGCGGCCCTTCTTGACCGCGTCGAGCAGGGTCGCCCGGGTCTGCAGGGTGTGGAACACGTGGGCCAGCTCGTGACGCTTGGCGAAGCCCACGGCGCCGTCGACGTCGCTGGCCTTGCCGAAGCCCGCCAGCTGGATCTCGTCGGCCCCCTTGGGGAAGACCCCCACGGTGTCCAGCTTCTTGGAGATGGTGACGTCGTACTTCTTGGCGAAGTCGGCCAGCTCGTCCATCAGCTGGTTGAACTGGGCGCCGGTCATCGGTCCGTTGCTGCCCTCCAGGGCGCCGTGCAGGATGCCCTTGAGCTCGGCCTCGATGGCCTCGCTGGCCCCCTCGTCGAACTGGCCGGTCACGTTCTTGATCAGGGCCGCGTCGCCGCTGATGTCGTCGGCGTGTTTGGCCAGGTCGTCGCCGTACTTGGCGTTGAGCTTGGGACCGAAGGCCTCACCCAGGCTCTTGAACGCCGCCCCGGCGCCGAACCCGCCCAGGGCGCTCATGGCGCCGTTGAGCGTCATCTGCTGGCCCACGTTGCCCAGCAGGTTCTCGACGTCGCCCTCCCAGTTGTCCTCGTTGGCCAGGGCCAGGAAGGCACCCTCGCCCAGGCCGCCCAGGCCGCCGTCCACCGCCCCCTCCATGCCGCCGGCGAGGATGTGACGCCCGGCCTTGCCGAACACCTTCTCCACCGACGGACCCACGGAACGGAGCACCGGGGTCTTGCCCAGGCCGCCCACGATCTTGGTGGCCACCTGGCCGCCGACCACGTTCAGCCCCACCTCGATGCTGGCCGAACAGGCGTCGATCAGCGCCTGGGAGCCCTCCAGGTCGTAGCCTTCGCCCTGGATGGCCTTGTTCAGGCCCACCTTGAGGACGGCCGCCAGCACCATGGCCTCGGCGGCCACCGCGACCTTGCCCCCCAGGGACGCGGCGAGGGCGGCCACGAAGGGTCCGGCCGTGCCGGCGGTGAGGATGGTGGCGGCGATGCCGACGATGGCCACCGCGATCTGCGTGGCCCACTGGGCGACCGAGGCCTTGGTCTCCCGGTACTCCTCGGTCATCCGGGCGCTGAACGCCTCGTCCTTGCGCAGCCCCGTGGCCTCCTCGTCGGAGACCTGGCCGTCCTCGTAGGCCTGGTTGTAGCTGGACTGGTACTCGCGCCAGGCGTCGTCGGCGTTCTCGCCCGAGTGGGAGAACAGGTCCATGATGCCCGCGCTCAGGTCCGATCCCCGCTCGCGCTCCAGCATCTCCTTGGACCGCTCCAGGCGCTCCTGCTCCGACTGGGCCTCGGGGCGGATGGCGTCCTTGGCCTTCCAGTAGTCCCGGGTGTCCAGCTCCGCGTCGAGCAGGGTGTCCACGTCCGCGACGATCTGGGTCCCGTCCCACCACTGGGCGCTGTACTGCTGGCACAGCTCGAAGACCAGGTCCTCGTCCGTCCCGGCGCCGGAGCAGGCCCATTCCAGCCGCTGCATCGGGGTGAATGTGCTGCTCTCGAGGACGGCCACGAAGATCTGGAACTGGCGCACCGTGACGTCCTTGGCCACCCGGAGCGTCAGGCTGGTGTCGTTGAGGATCTCCTGGCCGGCCCGCTCGGCCGCCGCGCGGCTCAGGGCGTCGTAGAGCAGCCGCTCGCTGGTGCCCCAGCCTTCGATGGCCTCGCGCATCACCGCCTTGGCGGCGGTCGCGTCCTCCCCCAGGGCCTGCAGGGCCCGGCGGTAGTCCCCCTCGCTCAGGTCGTCGCGCAGGGTGTCGAGCACGCCGTCGGGGTTGTAGGTGCGGATGAACTCCCGCTCCTGTCGGCTGAGGGAGGCCAGGACCGACCAGATGGACTCGTCGTCGGTGCCCGCGCCGGCGCAGGCCGACTTGAGCTTGCCGATCGCCGACTGGCCGCCGCCCTCCTCGGGGAGCAGGGCGCTCATCCCCTCGGATCGGGACGCCTCTTCACCCAGCTCGGAGCGCTGCCGCTCCAGCCAGCTGTCCCGGTAGTCCGCGTCGAACTGGAGCCGCTTCTGGTGGAGGATCTCCTGGGCCGAGGCCAGGTCCCCGCCGGACAGCTCGTCTTCGAGCCGTGAGTCGATGCTCGGGGGCAGCTTGGAGTACTCGGCCGCCGTGAGGTTGGTCAGGGCGCTGTTGAGGCTCGCCTCGTCGGTCCCCCAGCCGGCCAGGGCGACCTCGATCCGGTCCACGTTGGTCAGCTGGCCCCGCAACATCCGCTCGCACTTGAGCCAGTCCGCGGCGTCCAGGTCGGACTTCAGGTGGTTGATCAGCGCGGGCTGGGCGAGGGCGAAGTCCTTCTCCTCCCGGGAAGCCCCCTCCAGGGCTCGCCAGATCTCCTGCTCGTCGGTTCCCCACCCCTCCACGGCGCGCCGGAGCTTGCCCGCCAGCTGCCCGCGGCCGTCGATGTAGGCCATCGCCAGCTTGTAGTCGGCGCCGCTGAACTCCTCCTCGAAGCGGGCGATGAGCGCGGGGTCCTTGCGGATGGTGGCCAGCTCCGAGGCGTTGGCCCGGTCCAGGGCGTTGAAGATCTGGTCCTCGTCGGTGCCCCAGCCGTCCATCGCCTCGCGGATCTTGTCCGCCAGGGTGAGGCCACCGGCGCCGAGCAGCTTGAGCGCCTTCTGCAGGTCGCCGCCGGACAGCTCGTCCCGAAGCTCCTCGGCCAGCGCCGGCTTGTAGCGCCGGTTGTAGGCCGCCTCGATGGCCTTGGTCAGGTCCCGGCGTCCCGTGTACAGGATGTCGAGGATCACGCGCTCGTCGGTACCCCAGCCGTCGCAGGCCTCGTGGAGCTCGGCGGCCTTCTCCTCGGCGTCGAAGCCGGGCGGAGCGCCCCCCTCGGCCTCGGCCCTGGACTCCCCGCCCGCGGCCTCGCTGCGGGACTGGGCGCCGCCATCCTTCCTCTGGACGGCGTTGCCCGCCGCGGCGGCGGCGACCAGCGGATCGGCGAGGCCGTCCTGGAGTTGCTGTCCCGCCAGCGGATCGGGACCTCGGCGTCGGCCTACGTCGTCGGCGGCCGGACGATCCCCTTCGCGGCGGCGGGCCTTCTTCTTGATGTCGACGTGCGTGTCCACGGGCTTCCTCGGCGACCTCCATGGTACACGGCGTATGGGCGGGATCAACGGCTGGATCGGCCGATCCGGCGGCTGAGCCCTCGCGCGCGCGCAATTGGTGCGTCGCACCATCGGGCCCGGCCGTTCCCGGGCCGGCGTCGACCCGCGACTCGCGACCGACAGCGGCGCTAGAATCGAGCCCCGTGATCGTCTCCACCCCCCCGGCACCGGCCGCCACCCCACCCCCGCCGCGCCCGCCGCGCCCGCCCCGCTGGCACCGCTGGGTCCGGCGGATCGGACCGGCGGTCGCGATGGGTCTGGTCCTGGTGCTCGTCGTCGGGCTCGGCACTCACGTGGGAACCCTGTCCAACATGGGGTACCTGCGGGAGTTGCTGGTGCTGGCGCTGGCGGGTCTGGCGATTGCGGGCTGGAGCCGAGCGTGCCGGACCCGGATCCGAAGGGTGGCCCTCGTGCTGGCGCTGGTGGCGGTGGCCGGAGCCGGTTTCTGGGCCCAGTCCCACCGCCACGTCAAGAAGCTCGGCGGTGAGGAGCAGCTCTACGTCTGGGGCCTCTACCACTACTACCTGGGCGCCAAGTACTTCGACGAACTCCAGTACACCCACCTGTACGAGCAGTCGCTGGTGGCCGACGCCGAGGGCGCCAACCACCTGGAGAAGGTCCAGACGATCCGCGATCTGGACACCTACGGCTTCGTCCCAGCCGGCCCCGTCCGGGAGGGGGAGCGCCTGCCGGTCTGGACCGACGAGCGCTGGGAGGACTTCAAGTCCGATCTGGACTTCATCACCGGGCTGCGGGGCAAGGGGTACTGGCAGGGACCGATGCGGGATCGGGGGTACAACCCCTCGCCGGCCTGGCACGCCGTGGGCGGAACCGTCGCCCGGGTGCTGCCGATCCAGCAGCCCGGCCCCCAGACCGTGTTGGTGCTGGCGGACGTCCTGCTGATCCTGGCGGCCTTCGCGGTCAGCGTCTGGGCCTTCGGCTGGGCGCGCTCGGCCCTCGTGCTGGCGGCGTTCTACCTGTGGTTCGGCAACCCGGATCGGATGTTCGGCCAGATGTTCGTCCTGGACTGGTTCGCCGCCGCCTGGGCCGGGGTGGCGTTTGCGTTCAAGGGCAAGTGGAAGCTCTCGGGCGCGGCGCTCGGGTACGCGGCGATGGTGCGGATCTTCCCGATCCTGATGCTGGCCGGTCCCCTGGTGCAGGGGATCGCGATCCTCGCCGTGGAGCGGCGCCTCCCCCGGGCCCAGGCTCGCCTGCTGGGCGCCGCGGCCGGGACGATGCTGATCCTCTTTGTGGCCGGCGGTCTGAGCAGCCAGCAGGGCTTCGGGATGTGGTCCTCGTTCGCCGGAAACATCGGTCACCACAGCCAGGAGCACGCCTACGGTTCCAAGCGGCTCGGGCTCCAGCACCTCTTCGGGCTGGACTGGTCCGGCGGGTTCGAGCGCCCGGCGGCCAAGATCGACAACCGCCGGAACATGAAACACAACGCGGGGCTGCTGCGCGCCGCGCAGGTCCTGCTCGCCGGCCTGGCCGTGGTCGCCCTGCTCCGCAGCGACCGTCGGGACGCCCTGGTCCTCGGCGCGACGCTGGTGTTCGTGGGCACGGTCGCCAGCCGCTACTACGGGGCGATCTTCCTGCTGCCCCTGCTGGCCGCCTGCGCCCCGCGGGGGGATCCCCTGCCGGCGGGGGCCGGTCGGGGGATCGTCAGCCGGGCGCGCCCCGGTGGGTGGCGGGCCCTCGACGGGTCGCTGCTGCTCATCGTGTGGGCCGTGTACGCCTGCCCCGTGCAGGGAGCCGAGGGCTGGAAGGCCTACATCTGGGCCAACACCCTGCTGCTGGGGTGGGTTCTCGCCCTGCTGACGATGGCGATCCGCTCCGGCCGCTGGACGTGGTCCCGGGAGGCGCGCGCCCCGTGAATCACCTGTACCGGGGGATCCTCACCGCCCTGCTGGCCCTGGGCCTCGCCGGCCCCGCGTCCGCGGTGGATGGCGAGTCGCCGTACGGCGTCAACGCCCATCAGGCCTCGGACGAGGCGCTCCAGCTCGTGGCGGACGCGGGCATCGGCTGGGTCCGCTTCGACATGAACTGGTGGCAGTTCGAGCCGGCCAAGGGCCAGTACGACTGGACCATCGCCGATCGCTTCGTGGGCACGGCGGACGCCCTGGATCTGGGGGTGTTCGTCACCGTGGCCTACACGCCGGCGTGGGCCGTTGGGCACGCCTGCGACGACGGAGCCGAGGACGACGCCGACCATTGCCTCAACGCGGTCCCGGCCGACCCCCGGGACTGGACCGACTTCGTCGCCGCCGCGGTGGACCGCTACGGTGACCGGGTCAAGCACTGGGGCATGTGGAACGAGCCCAACCTGTCCCACTTCTTCCAGGGCACCCGGGACCAGTACGTGGACGAGATCCTGATCCCCGGCTCGGACACCGTGCACGCCCTGTGCCCGGATTGCCAGGTGCTGGGGCCGGAGCTGGCCAACCTGCGCGAGGTGCACTGGGACGCAGACGAGGGCGACTGCTACGAGATCGGCTGCTCGTTCAACGGCTGGAACCACAGCCTGATGCGCATCCTGCAGGACGCGGGGCCGTACATCGACATCGTCACCCACCACAAGTACCAGGACCCCGCCGACCTGTGGTGGTACGAGGTGCTCGACGGGGAGTGGATCCTGATCCAGATCATGTGGGGCGCCAAGGAGATCACCGACGAGCACGCCCCGGGCAAGCCGGTGTGGCTGACCGAGTTCGGCTGGCACTCCCAGCCCTGGGGGGAGCACAGCGACGAGTACGCCGCCGAGCAGCTCAGCGCGATCTACGGGGGCATGTGCGGCGTGAGCGCCGGGACCTACGAGGGCCCCTACCCCGACGGGCCGGTCAACCAGCCCTGGCCCGAGCTGCGGCGGATGTTCTGGTACGACCTCAACGAGGACCCCAGCGGCCACTCGTGGGGTCTGCTCACCTGGGATCTGCAGCCCAAGGCGCCCTACTGGGCCTACGCCGATGTCATCGACGCCCAGGGGAACTGTCTCCAGGATCCACCCGCGGGGGACGACGACGACAGCGGTGGGGACGACGACGACAGCGGTGAGGCCGACGACGACGACGGGCCGCCTCCGGGCGATGGCGGCAGCGACGGGTGTGGCTGCACGAACTCCGCGCGGGGACCGGTGACCGCCGCCGGTTCGCTCCTCCCGCTCGCGCTCCTGGCGGGCCTCCTGGCGAACCGAAGGGCTGTCGGACGGGGCCGCGCCTAGCCGGGGCGGCGACGCACGACCACGAACACCACGGCGGCGAGGACGGCATAGCCGACCCCGGCGCCCAGGATCACCGATCGCAAGCCGTGGTTGATCACCAGGACGATGGCCCAGGTCGATCCCAGCACCGAGGACAGGGTGGCCAGCCCGAAGGTCATCGGGACCAGCTGCTTCAATCCCCGGTCCACCGCGAGGGAGACCCCCAGGGGGTAGAACATCCCCAGCAGGAACGCCAGGGGCGCGATCACCGCCAGGGCCAGGACGACCTTGACCATCAACGGCCACCCCAGCAGGTGGACCAGGACGCCGTCCACCGCCAGCAGGGTCAGGGGCACCGCGACGGCGGCGCCGAGCGCCGGAAGCAGGACCGAGGGGCGTCGACCCTCGTGCTCACGCCGCCCGACCCAGGCCGCCCCGGCCCCGTTGGCGAGCAGGTACGACGCCAGCACCACCGAGATGGCGTACAGGGGATTGCCCAGGAAGAGCTCCAGCTTGGCCATCAGGCCCACCTGGGCACCCATGTAGGCCACGCCCGTGATCAGGAAGTACCCGGCGAGCCACAGGGGGAGGCGTCGCCCGCCGCGGGAGCGCAGGTAGAACGCGACCACGGCCAGCACGGTCAGGGTCGTGAAGAACAGCGTGGTGAAGACCTTGATCCAGTTCAGGGCGAACAGGGTCTGCCCCAGCCGCCGCTTCCCGGGCTCGAGCTCGAAGTCGGACCACACCAGCGGACGCTCGTAGGGCCGGTCGTCCACCGGTACGAAGACGTCGGGTTCCGACGGCGACCGGATGGCCTGGGCCAGGGCGGGGACGGGGTCCATGCCCGGGGCGTAGAAGACCGAGGCGCGGTCGTCGGACTCCCAGAGGTCGCCGATCCGGGTCACCTCGCCGTCGGAGAATCCGGCGGGCTTGATCACCGTCGTCAGGATCGGGAAGTCCGCCCGGTAGCGACCGCGGCCCAGGACCATCACGGCATCCTCGTAGGCCGCTCCCCCCCGATCACCGAGGATCCGCTTGAACATCTCGTCCTTGTGCACCCGGGGCTGCTCGTTGAACACCAGCACACCGTCGGGCGCCAGACGCTCCAGGTAGGCCTCCATCGCCTGACGGGTGTCGAGGAACTTGCGCACGTGGCCGGTCCGCACGGCGTGCTGGGCGCCGTTGGACGCCACGAGGATCACGTCGTACAGCTCGTCACTGCGCTCCAGGAAGCTGCGCCCCTCGGCGATGCGCAGGTCGACCCGGGGGTGGTCGAAGAACCTCTTCAGCCGCCAGGGGTCGTCTCCCAGGGTCACCAGGGTGCGGACCAGGGGGTTGATCTCGACACCGGTGACGTCGAGATCGCCACCGGAGTACTCCAGCAGCCGCATCATGTCCTGGCCGCACCCGGCGAACATCACCAGGGCGTTGGACGGCGGACGGTCCAGCACGAAGGGGATGCCGTGGGCGGCGCGGAGGTCAGGGGGATCCACGAGTCGCGCCGGCCGGTAGCGGCGCACGATCACGTTGGATATCCCGTCGTCGTGGATCAGCCGGTGGCTGCTGCGGCGGCCCTCCCCGTGGAACTTCAGCAGGGCGACCCGCGAGATGGCGTTCCAGCGGTGCACACGCTCGGTGACCTCTCGTCCCTTGGCGTACCTCACCCCCAGGAGTTCGGCGTCCGGGCGCTCGGTGAACACCCTCTGGCCGGCGGCGAGCACCACCAGCGCGACGAGCAGGGAGCCCATCCCGACGACCAGCGACCACCGCCGCCCGGAGAGCACCACCACCGTGGCCGCGACCAGGGCGCCGATCACGGCGCAGATCGCGACCGGCAGGTCCACCAGATGCAGGGTCAGCGGGGCCACCAGGCAGGCCAGCGCGGATCCGCTGAGGTCGAAGGCGTACAGGCGCCCCACCTGGCGGGCGGCTGCGGTGAAGGCGGTGGAGAGGATCACGCCGCCGAGGGCGAAGGGGGGCACGAAGACCGTGGACAGCACCGCGATCTTCAGGGCGTCGCTCCGGGGGTTCTGCATCCGGTAGTGGGTGAGGTTGAACACCTCGTTGAACAGCCAGAAGAACAGCAGGAACGCACCCACGGTCGCCAGCAACAGCATGGGGGTCAGCAGGGGCAGCCAGCGGCTGGACGCCTTGCCCGGCGCCAGGTGGAGCACCAGCGCGCCCATGGACAGGCCGAACATGGTCACCGGGATGGCCAGGAAGGCCGAGACGTTCCCGAGGAAGAAGGGGTACATCCTCGCCAGCAGCAGCTCGAGCATCAGCAGCGAGAACGCCACCAGACCCACCAGCAGCTGCAGCTTCACCCGGCGCCGCGAGCCGTCCGGGCCCCCGTCGAAGTCGCCCTCCGCGATCCGGTTCAGCCAGTCCAGCATCCCGTCCCTCTCGAGGCGGCCCCCTTGTACCGCACCCGGCCAGCGGCGTCTCGGGTGGATCGAGGTCGGAGGGTGACGCGAGGGCCGCGAAGGTTCATCATCGGTGTGCTGTAGGGGACGACATCATGTGGAATCGCGTACTCATCACCTGCGCCGCGCTCGGTGTCCTGTGCGGCGCGACGATCGCCCTGGCCGCCGAGCCGGTCTACCGACAGGTCACCCGCTACAACCCGCCTGCCACCCCGGGCGCCCAGGAGTGCCTGACCGCCTGCGTGGAGGCCTTCGACGCCTGCGACGGGGACTGCCGCGCGCTGTACGACGAGTGCGCCGTGGAGGCCGGGCAACGCGCCCAGACGGAGTGGGCCGAGGCCCACGAGGCGTGGGTCGTGCTGGAGGCGTCCTGCAACGACGATCCCGACTCCGACGAGCGCTGCGGGGACGGGGAAAGACGCACGGAGCCGCTCCTGGACTCGTACGTGGATCGCTGGGAGGACCGGCTGATCTGCGTGGCGGACTGCGGCTGCGGGGCCCGCTACGACGAGTGCTACCAGACCTGCGGGGGCACGATCGCGGTGGCGGGGGAGTGTGTGGAGAATTGTGAGGGGATCTCGGGGGACGGATCCGAGGCGGAGTCGGAGACCGGCACCGAGGCCGTGACCGAGTCCGAGGCCGAGTCCGAGGCCGTGTCCGAGACCGAGACCGTGACCGAGACCGGGACCGAGACCGAGACCGAGACCGGGTCGGAGACCGGCCCGGGCGACGTCGCCCTGGGCAAGGGCAAGCTGGCCGTGGCCTGCCGGCCGCTGCTGGACGGAGCGGTGGTGTTCGTCGACGGGGCCGAGGTGGGACCGGTGCCGTGGATCGGGACCCTCGAGGAGGGGTACCACCGCGTCGAGGTCCGCGCCGGTGACCTGGCGTCGTCGCCGCAGCTGGCGCTGGTCCGGCCGGGCGAGCAGACCGCGGTGGAGGTGGACCTCTCACCCCCGGTGGCCGACGAGGACGAGATCTTCGATCCCGACGCTCGCCCCCGCGACCCACCCGAGGGCGACGCCCACACCGCCCTGAAGATCAAACCCGTACTGGGCATCCCCGTCGGTGCCACGACCTGGGTCCAGGGGGACCGGGAAGACCGGGAGCGCGGCACCGCCGGTGAGATGTACCAGGGGCTGGCCCGGTTCGGGATCGGGATCGAGGTCACCGGCCGGCGCTCGGCCCACATCGGCGGCGGTCTGCTGGTCCACGCGGCCTTCCTGGGCATGTCGCCCAACGTGCTGGCGGACGTGTCCCCCCTGCTGTGGATCCGCATCCCCGTGGAGCGGGGCGGGCGGGATGTGGTGGAGTTCGCCTTCCGGCTCGGCGCCGGGATGACCCTGGTCTCCTCCCCCGAGGCCTCGGAGCTGGGCGAGTCGGTGGACGCCGAGTCGTCGAGCCGTTTCTGGTTCGGCTGGAACGTGCTCGCCAGCGCCGGCTTCCAGGTCAATGCCAGCGAAGGTGTGGGGATCTTCCTCGACGTGGGCTGGCAGATGCACACGGTCTACGCCGACGCCGCCAACCTCGACGTCACCCCCATCGTCGGCACCCTCGGCTTCATGGAGCACGAGTTCGTGGCCTCGCTGGGTCCGGTGTTCCGGTTCTGAGGGAAGCTCCCGGTAGCGAACCGCGGTCGCGTCAGCTGCCGGTGCGGTGCAGGGCGGCCCGGATCTTCGACGGCAGCGTCCGGACGAAGTCCAGGGAGGTGTCCTTGGTGACGTAGTCCTGGGCGCCGACCTGCAGGAGATCCAGGGCCAACCGCTCGTCCCCGTACGCGGTGACCACGATCACGGGGAGCTGCTGTGCCTTTCGCCCCATGCGACCGAGCACCTGGCGTCCGGTCATGTCCGGGAGACGGTAATCGAGGAGCACAGCGTCGAACTCCTCGGTCTCGAGGAGGCCGAGGGCGGTCCCGCCGTCGGCGGCGTCCACCACCTGGAATCCGGCTCCTTCGAGGGATCTGCGTTCCAGGAGTGCATGGCTCGCGTCGTCCTCGACGTTCAGGATGCGGCGTTGCCGGTGGACGTTCATCGAGGTGTCCCCCATTGACCACGGCATTGTACCGCGTTTCGCCTCTCGTTGGCCTGCCCTTCGTCAACGGGCCGGCAGGGAGAAGGAGACGGTGGTGCCCTCCTCCATCTCGGACTCGATCCAGACCTCCCCGCCCAGCGACCGGACGATCTGCCGCACGATGGTGAGCCCCAGGCCCGCGCCGGCCACGCCGTTGGGGGGGCGCCGGAAGAACGGGTCGAAGACCTTCGCCCGGTCCGGGACCGGGATGCCACGTCCCCCGTCCCCGACCGAGAACACGTGGCGCGCCACACCATCGGCCCACGCCGACCCCACCTACCCCACCACCACCGCAGCGCCCGGGCCGGCCCCGCCGTGCTTGGCCGCGTTGTCGATGAGGTTGGTCAGCACCTGGTAGAGGCGAGCGCGGTCGATCTCGAGCACCGGCAGATCGGGGGACGTGATGACGACCGGCGCGGGCCCGGAAGACGCCGCCCGGACCTCCTCGGCGACCTCGCGGACGAGTTCCCCGGTGTCCACGGATTCCAGCTCCCCCTCCACCCGCCCGGCGCGATAGAGGGTCACCAGATCGGACATCAGCCGATCCGCCCGCAGGCTGCTGCGGTCGATGTGCTCGAGGTAGGTCCGCACATCCTCGCTGGCGCCGTCGCCCAGCTCTTCGATCAGCAGCTGGGTCATCCCGCGGATGGAGACCAGCGGCGTGCGCAGGTCGTGGGTCACCGCGTAGGTGTACAGCGCCAGCTCCCCGTGGACCTCGGCCAGCTCCTGCGCCTTGCGCTCCAGGTCGTCGTTGGCACGGGTCAGCCCATCCCTGGCGTCCCGCACGCTGTGTACCATCCGGTTGAACGATGCGGCGAGGGTGACGACCTCGGCACCCCCTTCGGCCGGGACCTGCACGTCCAGCTGGCCCTCGGCCACCCGATCCGCCGCCCGGGCCAGCGACCGGATCGGCCGGGTCACCCCGCGGACGAAGGGCACGATCAACAGCAGGCCGACGACGAGAAGACCCGAGACCGTGAGCGCCAGTACACCTCCGAGGTCGCGGGCTCCCGCGAACACCTCCGCCTCGTCCTGCTTGACCACCAGTCCCCAGCTGGAGTCGGTCAACGGCCGGTAAGCCGCCACCACCGGCGCGTCCCGGTAGTCCCGGGCCCGGACCATCCCCGACTGACCGGCGGTGGCGTGGATCATCGGCAGCGCGGTGTCCCCGGACGTGGGGATCGAGGGCAGCTCCTGGATGTCCGGCGCGAAGCGCAGCGGAGCCAGGAACTCGATGGAGTCCCGGCTCCTCCGGCCCAGGACGGTCTCTCCGCTGCTTCCCAGGCCGGTGTAGTCCCCCAGCAGGCTGAGGAGCGCGCCAGCGTCCTCGGAGACGATCACCACCGCCAGCAGCTCGTCGTCCCGGGCCAGGATCGGTCCCGCCAACCGGATCCAATAACCTTCGTCATCCAGCGTCAGGTCGACCGGTCGGACGCCCTCCCTCCCCAGCAGGTAGGCCGCGTCGTCGGCGAGCGACCTGCCCTCCCGTGCGCTGTGCGAAGACACGCGAACGATGCCCAGGGTGTCCACGACGTCCACCCGCTGTGCATGGGAGTCACTCTGACTTTGCCGGACGATGGCCTCGCGAACGGAGTCCGGGTCCTCTGTGCCCCGGATCAGGCCTTCGATCTCGAACCTCGTCCCCCCGTGCAGGAACTCGAACTCCAGGTGCTCGCGGTAGTGGTCCATCTCCTGCTGCAGGGCCGTCTGGCGAGCGGTGGCCAGCGCCGACAACGAGTCCAGAGCCGCGTCCTCCGCGTTGCGGACGGCCAGCAGGTAGGAGACCAGGCCGACCACCAGGGCGGTGACCACGAGGATGCCCCCGGTCAGGGCCAGGAGCTGCGCGGAAAGGGATATGGGAGTCCGAGCCGACACCCTCAGCCGCCCCGGGAGGCCCGCTCCTCCCCCGTGGCCGCGCTGTCCACCCGCAGACTCCCCGGCTCCAGCACGACCCCGTAGTCGGCCAGCGCGCTCTCCACGGTCACGTAGCCCGCCAGGACGTCGGCGCGGACCAGGAAGGGATCGCGCTCGAGGGGATCGCCGAAGCCACCCCCGCCGGCGGCATCCATGGTCACCACGTCGCCGGGTTGCAGCTGCGTCAGGCCGTAGGGGTTGCCCGGCTCGCCGTTGACCTCGAAGCGGGCGCAGGCGCCGTCGGCGCCGCCGAACAGCCCCTCTGGGGGCCGGCGGAAGCGGCCGGACTGGATGCCCAGGTTCACGGGTCCGGCCGGGGCGCCGTCGCCGTCGGGGATGCGGAATTCGACCCGCCGGCCGAGCCCCCCCCGCATGGCACCCGGCCCCCCCGAGTCGGGCAGCAGCGCCCGGCGCTCCACGAGCATCGGCGTGTCGCTCTCGAGGATCTCCACCGGCGTGTTGGCTCCGTTGGCCGGGAAGATGTAGCAGTGCTCGCCATCCGCCGCCCGGCTCGCCCCCGTGCCGCCGCCGCGGATGATCACCGTGTGCCAGCGCCCCCCCTCGGCCCGCTGGCCGTAGAACACGTTCATGGTCGCCGGCGTGCCCCCGGACCCGGCGATGACCCGATCGGGCATAGCCCCCGCCAGGGCCCGGTAGACGACCACGGGCAGGAAGTGTCCGATCTGCATCCGCGCGGCCCCCCCCGCCCGGC
>CAZITQ010000085.1:0-36074 GCA_964542165.1 uncultured Rickettsiales bacterium | reverse complement strand
CCGTAGTACCAGTCGTCCCCTCCCCCCTCCACGAACACGGTCACCGAGTAGTCGTGGGCCAGGCCCAGGTCGCTGTGGGTGGGCTCCATGGCGTCGTTGTAGGTGTCGTTGCCGCCGCCCTCGAGGAAGGCGGCGAGGGCGAAGTGCTCGGTTGCGCCCTGCACGTAGTTGTACCCGTTGTAGCGGTCGTCGCCGCTGGCATCGGCGAGGATCCCGAAGCCGAACCAGTAGCCGTTGGCCTGGGCCATCACCGACGCGGTGTAGGAGTCGTCGCCGGTCCGATCCCGCAGCAGGCCCACGCCGCCGGACAGGTAGACGTCCTCCATGTAGTTGGCCCGTCGCCAGCCGGTGGATGCCCCCTGGCCGCGGCTGATGTTGTGCTGCCAGCCGTCGTACCAGGCGTAGACGAAGGGCTCGTCGGGCTCCAGGTGGTAGGTGTCGCCGCCCGCGGCGTCGTACAGCAGGGCGAAGGCCGAGGGCGAGGCGAAGGCCTGGGCCGAGTAGAACGCCCGGTAGCGGTCGTCCCCGCCGCCGTCGTGGAGCAGCGCCACCCCGGTGTTGGCCGAGGCCTGGCAGGCCGCCTCGCACTCGTAGTCGTCGTGGCCGCCGTCGTCCCACAGGACACCCACGCCCAGGGCCGCGTAACCCTGCCCGAAGCGAAGCGTCCGGTAGACGTCCTGGCCGCCACCCACATCCACCAGGTAGCCGTAGCCCAGCACCCCCGCCCCCTGGCGGTAGTGGTTGGACAGGGTGAACGGCCCGTAGGACAGGTCACCCCCGTAGCGGCCGTGGTCGTCCGAGGGCAGCAACCCCTCCTCGTCGTCGACGTCGGGCACCTCCACGTAGCCGTAGCGGTCGTCTCCGCCGAGGTCGACCAGCAGCGAGGCCGGGTTGTCCGCCGATCCGTTGGCGCCCGCGGGGACGTGGTAGGTGTCGTCCCCGCCCACGTCGAGCACCAGCAACAGGTCGGTGGGCAGGGCGTCGTCGCCCTCGGTCTCGTACAGGTCGTCCCCGTCGCCGCGGATCACCACCCCGCCCAGTTCCGTGTCCGTGGCGAACGCGAAGTCGCCGCCGGTCAGTGACAGGTCCGCCAGAGCCAGCTCGTCGAGCACCTGGGCCAGGCGGATGCCGCCGGACAGCAGGAGGCCGAAGCCGGCATCCTCCGGCGCCAGGATCGCCAGGTCGTACTCGCTGTTGGAATCGAGCCCGGCGTCCGAGGACACCACGTAGGTGTGAGGCAGCCGGGCGTACAGGGTCTCCGGCTCCCAGGGGCCGATGATGGCGTCCACCGCGTCGTCGCGGGCGTCGGACGCCTCGACCAGCGCCAGCAACAGGGTCGCGGCCAGCTGCTGCACGTCCTCGGGGACCGCGGCCAGTTCGCCGTCCAGGGAGTCGCCGAAGGGCTCGCCGTCGCCCTGGTCCTGCACCGCCTCGAGGGCATCGAGCAGCGGGGCGTCGCCGTCGGGCTCGGGCAACGCCCCACCGGCGCGGACAGCCAGTCCGAGCTCCGCCGCCGCGTCGGCCAGCTGGGTTGCCAGCGGATGGTCCGAGTCGGCGCCTTCGTCGGCCCGCAGAGCGAATCCCCCCGCGGTGCAGGGGATCAGGGTCACGTCCTCCTGAAGGTCGTGGAAGAAATCCAGCCGCGTCGGGTCGGACTCGATGTACCCCCCGTAGCGTTCGTACCAGGAGAAGTCGATGCCCACCGACAGGTCCAGCTCCAGCTCGGCCAGCAGGCCCCCGAGGGCGTCGTCTTCGGGGACCTGGGCCGGACACTCCACCGGCTGGCTCAGCTCCCAGGCGAACTCCTCGTCCCAGACCGACGCGTCGTCGTCGTCATCGGGGATCGCGCTGTCGTCGTCGTCGGCATCGGTGGGGCAGCCGGCGAAGGCGAGCAGAGCGGTCAGCGCCAGCGCCACCAGGTGGCCACGGGGTAGCATCGTGGTCTCCCTCCCTTCCCGTGGGATCTGCGGAGAACTCTCGCACAGATCCCACGCGAGGCGGAGGGCGCTGAACGTTTCCGGCGCTGGATCGTTGTCCAGGTAGGAGCAGCTCGCGACGGACTCCGAAGTAAGAAGGCGTCGGGCGTCAGGCGTCAGGCGTCAGGAAGGGGAGAGGCCGATTCCGGATGGGTGTCTGGCGACAGCGAGACGACCACCCGGCTGAAGCCTGAAGCCCGAGGCCTCCCGGCGCGAAACACAGTTTCGAGACGGGGAGTAGGACGTGAACATGGGTGATCGGACGACGACCAGGGCCGAGTGGGTGGCGGCGACGCTGGAACGGTACGAGCGACCGCTGGTGCGCTACACCGCGCGAATCACGGGGGACACCGAGCGGGCACGGGACGTGGTCCAGGACGCCTTCATGCGTCTGTGCGCCGCCGAACGCGCCGCGGTCGAGGGGCGGGAGGCGGGGTGGCTGTACACCGTGTGCCGCAACCGGGCCCTGGACGTCCGTCGCAAGGAGGGACGGATGGACTCGCTACCCGAGGAGAAGGTGGCCCGGATCCACAGCGACTCGCCGGGTCCCGGCGACCAGGCGGCGCTGAGGCAGCAGCACCGGCGGGTGCTCGACGCCATCGGCGAGCTGCCCGACGACCAGAAGGAGGCCTTCCGCCTCAAGTTCCAGGACCAGCTCAGCTACCGCGAGATCAGCCAGGTGATGGGGGTCTCGCTGGGCACGGTGAGCGCGCTGATCACCCGGGGGATGGCGGACGTGCGCCGCCGGCTCGGTGGTGGGGAGCTGGCGCAGGAGGTGGGACGATGACCGGCCGACTGGATCAAGAGACGCTCACGGCCTACGCCCTGGGCGAACTGGACGGCGAGGAGCGGGACGCCGTGGAGCGGGCCTTGGCCGAGGATGCCGACGCCCGGACGACGGTCGAGGAGACCCGGCGGATGGCCGAGCTGGCCGTCGAGGCGCTGGCGCAGGAGACCGGCGAGGGCCTGTCGGAGACCCAGCGGGCGGCCATCCGCTCGAAGGCCGACGGAGCGGAAGAGACCCCCGTGTCCACCTCCGCTCGCCGCCGCGCGGCCCGCCCCTCGCGACGAAACCGACTGAAGATCGCCGCTGGACTGCTGTTGCTGCTGGGAGCGGGAACCCTGACCGCCCGGCTGTTCCTCTACGAAGGGGGACCGCAGACGCGCTCGAAGGAGGAGATCTCCGACCGGTTCGCCGAGTTGGTGCCCGCGGACCCGGCGGAGACCGGCATTCACACCAAGGGCGGGCACACGGCGGGCCAGAACAAGGGCCCCGCGGTGGCCGAACCGACGGACGAGCAACTGCGCAGCCTGGGCTACATGGGCAAGGCCTCGCTGGACAAGTCCATCGCCGAGAACACCGGGCTCCTGGCGGAGCTGGTCACGGCGGGCGAGGAGAGCGGACAGGGCCGGTCGGCCAGCGGTGTTCCGGTGGTGGGGGGATTGATCGCCGATCCCAACGGCGCAGCCCCGGGGCAGCCCGACGCGTTCCTGACCGAGGCCTACGACCACGTGACCGACAACCCCTTCCACCGGGTGCTCGACGAGCCCCTGTCCACCTTCTCCATCGACGTGGACACCGCGAGCTACGCCAACACCCGCAGGTTCATCACCCGTGGCTCGTTGCCCCCGGCGGGCGCGGTGCGGATCGAGGAAATGATCAACTACTTCGACTACGACTACTCGCCGCCCTCGGGCGACGTGCCGTTCGCGACCCACGTCGAGATCGCCGGCTGCCCCTGGGCCCCGGACCACCGCCTCGTGCGGGTGGGCCTCAAGGGCTGGGAGCTGACCCGCGCCCAGCGGCCGGCCAGCAACCTGGTGTTCCTGATCGACGCCTCCGGATCCATGAACAGCGACAACAAGCTGCCGCTGCTCAAGGAGGCGATGAAGCTGCTGGTGGAGCAGCTGGACGAGCGGGACCGGGTCTCGATGGTGGTCTACGCGGGCAGCTCGGGTCTGGTGCTCGAGGCCACCCCCGGGGACCAGGGCCAGAAGATCGTGGCCGCCCTGGACCGGCTGTCCGCGGGCGGGTCCACCCACGGCAGCGCCGGCATCGAGCAGGCCTACCAGGTGGCCCGGGAGCACTTCGTCGACGGCGGCGTCAACCGGGTGATCCTGGCCACGGACGGCGACTTCAACGTGGGCACCACCAACCGGTCGGACCTGGTGGATCTGATCGAGGACAAGGCCCGCGGCGGCGTGTTCCTGACCGTGCTCGGCTTCGGCATGGGCAACTACAAGGACGCGACCATGGAGAACCTGGCGGACAAGGGCAACGGCAACTACGCCTACATCGATACCTCGAACGAGGCCCGCAAGGTGCTGGTCGAGCAGATGAGCGGCACCCTGGTGACCATCGCCAAGGACGTGAAGATCCAGGTCGAGTTCAACCCGACCCAGGCCCAGGCCTACCGGCTGATCGGGTACGAGAACCGGATCCTGGCGGCGGAGGACTTCAACGACGACACCAAGGACGCCGGCGAGATCGGCGCCGGCCACACCGTCACCGCCCTGTACGAGATCGTGCCGGTGGGTGTGGATCTGGATCTGCCCGGTGTGGATCCGCTGAAGTACCAGTCCACGACCGAACCGTCCGAGGCCTCGTCCAGCGGCGAGCTGTTGAACCTGAAGCTGCGCTACAAGCAGCCCGACGGCGACACCAGCACCAAGCTGGAGTTCCCGGTCCGGGACGGCGGCCGCAGCTACGCCGGGGCCACGAACGACTTCAAGTTCGCGGCGTCGGTGGCCATGTTCGGCATGCTGCTGAGGGACTCCCCGCACAAGGGCTCCTCGTCCTTCGACGCGGTCCTCGAGCTGGCCGACGAGGGCCGGGGGCGCGACCGCCACGGCTACCGGGCCGAGTTCCTCCAGCTCGCGGCCCGAGCCAAGGATCTGTCCCCCTGAGTGGACCGACTCGGTCTCCAGGTGGCGTGGCACGGAGTGCTGCAGACTGGCTCCCTGCGGAGAGGGGTGCACCCGTCGTCGTTTCACTCCCCGTCGAGGGGGCAGTCGATGGCGGTGCGGGGGAGGTAGCCGTAGGCCGTGGCCACGTCGCCCCGGAAGCGGACCAGCACGAACGAGGGCTCGGTGCCCGCCCGCGGCGGCAGGACCGTCACCGTGTCCCCCGAGAGCACGAAGGTCCGCATGGGCTTGCCGTCCTCCGGGGCGTCCAGCAGCTTGACCGTGTCGGCCGTCACCGTGCAGCGGGGTAGGTCACCCACCCGCACGAGCTCGTCGCCGGGCCAGCCCAGGCCGCAGCATTCGGGGGCGGCGCCGGAGAGTCGGGCCCACCCCGGTCCCAGCTCCAGGTTCGTGCCGTGCTCCCCCAGCCGATAGCCGTCCCCCTCGGGTCCTCCGCTCAGATCGCAGTCGCACAGGTGGGGCACCGAGTACTCGGTCTGGAAGGCCGAGGTGTAGGTCGCGGTGAGGACGTCCGGCTGGATCATCAACGCCAGCGAACCGTCGTCGCTCTCGTAGCGGCCCGTGGACTCACCGAAGCGCGGATCGCTCCCCGCCTGTGGCGGACGCTCCAGGGCGGCCAGGGTCCGGAAGGCCCCCAGCAGTCCGGGCAAGGCGTCGGCCGACGCGCGGACCGGGCTCACCCCGGCCACGACGTCCTGCCCATCGGGGACGCCCTGCTCGGCGAGAAAGGCCGATACGGGCGTCGGGATCTGCGTGAACGGCGCCAGACGAGCGGGAACCTCCCTCGCGGTCACACGCACCGAGCGCGTGCCCGAGGACCACCGGCCGTCGGAGCACTCGAAGCAGGCGTCGGCGGTGAACTGGTGACGCAGGGTGAGGGCGTCGCTGCGGAGATCGGCCAGCGTCGCGCTGTGGGTGATGTCCGCCGCGGACTCGATGGGGTACGCCGCGCTGTCCCGCCGCAGGGCCTGCCACGCCTCGGTCCGTTCCCGCAGCTGGATCCGGCCGATCTCGTCCGCGGACAGGAGGTCGACCTCCCGCCCGAGCCCGGCGTGAAAGGCCACGAACCTCGACTGGATCGTGCCGTGGATGCCGCACCCGAGCGCGTTCAGATCGACCCGCAGCAGGAGCAACGGTCCGAGCATCCCCAGCAGGGAGACCGACTGCCGCTCGCCTCCTTCGGATTCTTCCCCCCGGATGCCCACCACCTCCCTCTGCTCCCCGCCGACGAGGCCCACCAGCTGTAGCGCATCCCCCCCGGGGGCTTCCCCACAACCGGGCTCGTCCAGGGAGAGCAGATCGCCGCCGGGATCGGGGCAGGAGCAGGTGGGTACCTGGAAGCGGTAGGTCCTCCAGGCCCAGAGTTCCCCATCCGCGAACAGGATCAGATGGGGCGCGGTGGCCAGCACCTCCACTCCGCCCGGGCCGACCCGTAGCCAGTGGGTCTCCCATCCCTCCCCGGTCGAGCTCGCGACGAGGTAGGAGACCTCCGCGCGAGCGGGGGCGGCGCCCAGGCAGAGTCCGACGATCAGCGCCCCGGCCACGGCTCGGAGGGCGCCCGGTCGTCCCCAACTGCAGGTCGTCCCGGTCATCGTTCCACCAGACGTCCATCGTACCAGGCTCATTCGAACCGGTCGGATCCCTGGCCCGGTGCGGCCCGCCCCTGGTAGGGTCGTGACGCGCCGACGCCGACGAGGATGACGTGACCGACGACAGTCGCTCGACTCCCGACCCGCCGAACGCGGACGTCCGTCCCGAGATCGTCTCGGAAGCGTCGACCCGCGCCTGGATCACGGGGGACGACGACGCCACCGCGGGTGAACCTCCCTCCGCGAAGCAGGACGCACCGATCCAATCGGGGACGCGGGTCGACCACTTCAAGGTCGTGCGACACCTGGGCTCGGGGGGCATGGGTGCGGTCTACCTGGCCCGGGACACCCGTCTGGGCCGCAAGGTGGCGCTCAAGCTCCTGCGTCCCCAGGCCCTCGGCACGCCGGAGATCGTCGAACGGTTCGTCCATGAGGCGCGCACCACCGCCCGCTTCAGCCACCCCCACATCGTCACCATCCACCACGTGGGCGAACACCGCGGGCACCCCTACCTGGCCCTGGAGTACCTCAGCGGTCAGAGCCTGCGGGAGCGCCTTCGTCAGTCGCGCTTCGGCGTCAACGAGAGCATCCGGATCGCCCTGGCCATCGCCGACGCCCTGCGAGAGGCCCACGCCCACGGCGTGCTCCACCGGGATCTCAAGCCGGGCAACGTGATGCTGCCCCGGGACGGCCGCCTGCGGGTGGTCGACTTCGGCCTGGCCAAGTGGATCCCCCGCTCCGTTCCCCTGGGCGCGGACGCCTCCATGAGCCTGGACGTCCACGCCGTGGACGCCTTCGAGTCGGAGGAGGCCGTGCTTCGTGGAACGCCGGCCTACATGTCTCCGGAGCAGTGGACCGCCTCGCCACTCTCGCCGGCCACCGACATCTGGGCGCTGGGCTTGATCCTGTACGAGCTCCTCTCCGGTCATCATCCGTACGAGGGACGGAAGGCCACGGCCATCGGGATGGCGGTCGTCGGCCCCGAGCCGGTGACACGGCCGCAGATCGACGCCCCCCCCGAACTGCTCGACCTGCTGGAGCGGTGCCTCGAGAAGAACGACGAAGACCGCCCTGACACCAGCGCGGTGGTCGAGCGGCTCGAGGGCATGCTGGCCCGGCCCCGCCCCCGGGCGGATATCGAGGACACCCCCTTCCGCGGGTTGCTGCCCTGGGAGGAGTCCGACGCGGGTCGGTTCTATGGGCGGGACGCGGAGCTGGCCGCTTTCATCGAGCGCCTACGCGAGGAACCCATCCTCCCGGTGGTCGGACCCTCCGGCGCCGGCAAGAGCTCCTTCGTCCGCGCGGGCGTCCTTCCCCGGCTGAGGGAGCAGGGCCGCTGGACGATGCTCCCGCTGCGGCCCGGATCGCGTCCGCTGAGGGCCATGGCCGCCCGGCTGGTGCGGGGAGGAAGCCGGGGGACCACCCTGCAGAACCTGGCCTCGACCGCCGAGATCGCCACGCGGATGGCCGGCAGCGGCATGGGGCCCCGTCTGACCTCCGAGGTCCTGGACGAGGCCGAGCGCTCCTTGACCGAACGCCTGCGCCGCTCGACCTCGGCCCTGGCCCTCGATCTGATCGAGCTCGCAGAGCGGGAGGGCTCCCGGGTCCTGCTCCTGGTGGATCAGGCCGAGGAGCTGTTCACCCTCGAACGCGATCCCGAACAGCGGCGCCTCTTCCTGGAGGCGGTCTGCCGGGCCGCGGACGATCCCGCCGGACCGGTCCGCGTGGTGTTGACCCTGCGCGACGACTTCCTCGGCCATCTGGCCGAGACACCTGCGGCCCAGGAGGCCCTCGCCCGGGTCGTGGTGCTCCGGACACCCGGCGCGGACGCCCTGCGGGAGATCCTCCACAAACCGGTGCGGGCACTGGGGTACGAGTACGACGACGAGTCCCTGGTGGACGAGATGGTGGAGGACGTGGACGGGGAGCCCGCGGCCCTGCCCCTGCTGCAGATGGCGGGCCAGTCCCTCTGGGAGCGCCGTGACCGGGACGCCCGGCGCCTCCGACGGATCGACTACGAGGCCGTCGGTCGAGTCGCTGGGGCCCTGGCCCGCCACGCGGACGGTGTCCTCGAAGGGCTGCCGTCCGGGCAGACTCGCCTGGCCAGGCAGCTGCTGCTGCGGCTGGTCACCCCGGAGGGCACGCGGAGGATCGAGACCCTCGGCGCACTCCTGGATGGATTGGGCGAGGGCGCTCCCAGGGTGCTCGACCGCCTGATCCACGGCCGGCTGGTGGTGGCTCGGGGAGGGCGGAGCGGCGGACTCGAGGACGCGGACGTGGAGCTGGTCCACGAGTCGTTGATTCGCAGCTGGGATCGCCTGGCGCGGTGGATGGAAGAGGACCGGGAAGAGCTGGCGTTCCTGGCGGACGCCGGCCAGGCGGCGCGGCTGTGGGAGCGGCGTGGCCGACACGGCGAAGAGGTCTGGAGCGGCGACGCCCTCGAGCAGGCCGAGCATCGCGCCCGGCGGATCGAGTAACACCCCGACTAGATACGGGACTTCCTCCGCGCCGGTCCGCGACGCGAGCCGGGCCCGGCCCGCGGTCGCCCCAGGGCCATCGCCGCCCAGCAGACCGGCCTGATCGTCGTGGCCGCCGTCACCGGCGCGCTGGCCCTCGAGGCCCGACGCCAGCGGGACGAGGCCGAAACCCGAAGCGCTCTGGCGCTGCACGAGGGCGCCGCCGCGAGCTTCGCCCGGGGCGACCTGCTGGCCGCCCGCTCCAAGCTCCGGGGCTCCCTCGAGCTGAGGGACGATCCCGCCGCCAGAATGATGTGGCAGAGGATGGCGATCGATCCCCGCATCTGGACGGCGGCCTTCGGCCAGCATCTGCACGAGATCCGGATCGCTCCCGACGGGGGCACCATCGCCGCGGGGGGAGAGGCGGGTCTGCTGCAGATCCTGGATGCGCGGACCGGCAGCGTCCGACACGTCCTCCGGGGCTCCCGGGAGATCGTGGGCGCCCTGGCCTTCACCCCCGGCGGCGACCGGTTGTTCTCCGGCAGCTTCGACGGGGCTATCCGGGAGTGGGACACCGCCACGGGCGAGCTGCTGCGCACGTTCGAGGCCCACGGTGCGCTGATCAACGACCTGGACGTGGACCCCGAGGGGCGCTGGCTCGCGAGCGCGTCGCTGGACCACACGCTGCGGTTGTGGGACCTGACCACGGGCGAAGAGATCCGTCGGCTCGCGACCCCGGACGTGGAGGTGACCAGCGCGCGCTTCGACCGCAGCGGCGAGCGCCTGGTCAGCGGCGGCGCCGACGGCTCGGTGCGGGTGTGGCGGGCCGGGACGGGCGAGGAGATCGGGCACTGGCAGGTCTCGGCGGTTCGGGTCGCCGGCGTGTCGTTCACCGTCGACGATCGC
The DNA here is from genome assembly GCA_964542165.1 of uncultured Rickettsiales bacterium. GTDB lineage: Bacteria > Myxococcota_A > UBA796 > UBA9615 > CAYRNR01 > CAYTBN01. The sequence goes on along the minus strand of CAZITQ010000085.1, from coordinate 26,222 downwards.
GGGGTCCTGGCGGTGGCCTACGACGACACCCTCTCGCACCTGGATGCCGATTCCGGCGAGCGCCTCTCCCGGATCGCGGGCCTGGCGACCAAACCGCGCTCCCTGGCGGCCCACCCCGACGGTCGGAGGGTGGTCACGGGAAGCCGGGACGGCGGACTCCAGGTCTGGGATCTGGTCACCGGCGACGCCGTGGCCAGCATCGCGGGCCACCCCACCCGCATCGTTCGCGTGGACCTGGGGCCGGACGGCTCGCAGGTCGCCACCGCGAGCTTCGACCGCAGCGTGAAGCTGTGGAACACCGACGCCCTGGCGAACCGCACCCAGCACCCGGCCCGGCCGGAGACGGTCTGGATGGCGGCATTCAGCCCCGACGGGCGACACGTGGCCTCGTCCGGGGCGACGACCATCCTCCGCTCGGCGGATACCGGCGATGTGATCTGGGAGCGCGATCACGGCTCGGTCATCGCCCAGCGGTTCACCCCCGACGGCTCGAAGATCGTGCAGAGTTCCATGGACGGCCGCGTGCGGGTCGTGGACGCGGACACCGGCTCGGTCATCCGCGAGATCCAGCCCGCGCAGGGGGGAGTCGTGACCCTGGACCTGGCGCAGGACGGCCGGACCGCAGTGCTCTACGGCGCGGACTGGATCGGTCCCTTCGACCTGGACACCGGAAGCCCCACGGCCCCTGCTCGGCCCCACGACTGGACCGGCGGTACGTTTGCCCTGCTTCCGGGGGGGAAGCGCTTCGTCACCCTACAGCCTCCCGGGCGCGTCGATCTCTGGAGCTGGCCGTCCCTGGCCCACGAGGCGCACCTGGCCGACACCCTTGGCCCCGAGGTCGGGTTCGACGTCTCGGCCAACGGCGAACGCCTGTTCGTCTCCCGCCAGACACCCGCGGCGGCGGAGGTGGTCTCCCTGGTGCACGGCACGTCCGACCGTGTGCCCCTCCCGCCGGGGGTCGTCCCCCACCATGGAGGATTCACGGCCGACGGTAGCCGCCTCGCCTTTGCCGCGTCCGACGGCCTCGTGTACGTGGTGGACGGCGAGGGTTCCATCGTCGCTCACCTGCGGGGGCCCCGCGACGAGACCACCCAGGCGAAGTTCGACTCCAGCGACGAGCGGGTCGTCGCCGCGAGCGAGGACGGCACCGTCCGCGTGTGGGACGTGGCCACGGGGCGGCCGCTGTGGTGGGCACCGGCCCTGCTGGCCGATCCCCCGGAGCTCTGTTCCCACGAGGGCTGGCTGGACCTCGATCCGGCCGCGCCCTCGGATCGGCTCGGCGGCGCCTGGAGGGACGCGGTCGCCGATGCCCGGACGGTCGACCAGAGTCCCAGCGGCGACCTGCTCTGCCTCGCCGGCCACGGGGGCGGGGTCCACGCCTGGCGACGGGGCGGAGACCGGGCGCTGTGGAGCCGCGGGGCCCTCGAGGCCGACTCGCTACTGGCCCTGGACGAGGGCTGCGTCGTCCTCGAGACCGGCGGACGGGTCCGACTCGTGGACCTGGGCAACAAGGACCAGATCCTGGCCGAAGGTGCCAGCGCGGTGGCCCTGGACGGAGGCGCCCTGTGGGTTGCCGGCGAGCGTGAGGTCGTCGTCATGACGCCCAGCGGAGACGAGACGGGGCGGGTACCGGCGGGCGTGAACGTCAGCTCCATCGCCCGGGCGGGGGGGGATCTGCTCGTCGGTTACGCGGACGGCGCCCTGGACCGGATCCCCGTGGGCGCGTCGGACTCGGACGCGCCTCCCCTGGCGGACCTGCCCGGTGTCGCGGTGCTGTCGATCCGACCCGGCCCCGGTGGAACCGTGGCAGCGGGGTTCGAAGACGGCTTCGTCGGGCTGTGGTCACTGGAGAGGGGGGCTCTGCTGCATTCCCTCCAGCTCCACGGACCGGCGGTCCACCTTCGCTTCAGTGGAGACCGACTCCACGCAGCCAGCGAGCTGGGCGATCACGGCCGAATCGACCTGGGGGATCTCTCCCGGGACTATTGCGACGTGCTCGACGAGGTGTGGGGGGAGGTGCCCACCCTGTGGGCCGAGGGTCGGATCCGCGTCACGCCGCGTCCACCCGACCACTTGTGTACGCGTTGAGGACCCCGGGGCTCAGCAGCCCGCGCCCGGGTAGACGTCCGGGTCCCAGTCCTCGCAGTCCCAGCCGAGCGCGGGGTAGGTCACCGCGTTGTAGGCTCCCGGCTGCCACCATTCCGGGTACCCGTCCGTGTCCCGGTCGAAGAGCGCGGCACCGGTACCACCGTAGGCGCCCACGTCGCTGCGGGAACCGTCGGGGTCGAGGATGTCCGGCGCGCCCCCGTCCACCAGGGGCGACAGGGGCGAGAGGTGCAGATCCCAGTCCAGGGGATCCGGCGCGCCGGTGTCCTGATAGATCGGCGGGCTGCTCATGTTGCCAGCGACTCCGGTGGGATCGGGCATGCCCGCGTAGTCGTCGGGCGAGTTCTGCCAGGCGTTGCAGTACGACAGCGCGATCTCGCCGGTGGCCACGTGGATCGCCCCGCCCTCGCCCTGGGCGGTGTTTCCGGAGATATCCACGTTGCTCCAGGTCAGCGTGGTGTTGAGGCTGACGGCCACACCCCCGCCGTTGACCGTGGCGCCGTTCCCCGAGACCGTCACGTTGGTCGCCTCCAGGATGGATGCGGAGACGCTCATGCCGCCGCCGTCCAGGCCGCAGGAGTTGCCCACGACCAGGACGTTCTCCATGACCATCGTCCCGAACCAACCCATGGAGAGGCCGCCACCCCAGCCGGTGGTCTCGTTGCCCGCCACCAGGGTGTTGCGCACCTCGGGATTGCCGCCCCACGAGGCGTACATCCCTCCCCCGGACTCGACCGAGCCGTTGTGGACGACGGTGGCGTTCTCGATGGTGGGCCCACTCGCCGACATCCAGATCCCGCCACCGGACGCTCCCGCCTCGTTGCGGCCGACATAGAGATCGTGCAGCGTCGGGTAGGCGCCCTCCATGTAGATCCCGCCACCGCCCTCGGCGGCGATGTTGTGGGACACCTGGACCAGCGACGTGGTCACGGTGGAGGCGTCGAGGTGGATGCCTCCGCCGCAGGAGGCGGCGTTCAGATCGACGCTCACCACGTGCATGTCGGCGTGGGCACCTTGCTGGAGCGACATCCCGCCGCCGCAGTCGAGGGCGGTGTTCTCCTCCAGGGTCACGGTATCCATGGCGGCGTAGCCCCCGGCCATCGCGATTCCACCGCCGTACACGCCCGCGATGTTCCCCCCCAGGGAGACCTGGTCCATCGCGACCGTCGAATCCCCGCTGACGAGGATGCCCCCTCCGTTGACCGTCGCGGTATTGAAGATGACCGCGACGTTCGTCAGGGTGGGCGAACCCTGGTCCACGAAGATCCCCCCGCCGCTCTCGCTCTCGTTGGCGAACACGATCACGTCCACGAGGGTCGGCGAGGCGCCGAAGATGTAGATCCCGCCCCCCTCGGCGGCCGAACCGTTGGTCACTCCGACGCTCCGAAGCACCGAGTCGGCGCCCTCACCGTGGTCGAATCGAACCACGGTGTCGAATCCGTAGCCGTACAGCAGCGTGTTCTCGGGGCCGCCGATGCCCACCAGCGTGATCGCCTCGCCCTCGAAGCTGATGTCCTCCACGTGGGTTCCGGGCTCGATGCAGAACACCTCGCCCCCGGTGGCGTCGGCGATCGCATCTCCGATGAGCCCGTAGTCCGTGGGGATGTAGGCGTCGCAGTCGACGCAGTCCTCGTCCAGCTCCCCGTCGCAGTCGTTGTCCACCCCGTCGCACTGCTCCACGTGGGCCGGTCCGATTCGCAGGTCGCCGTCGTCGCAGTCGCCGTCGCACTCGGAGGCCCCGTCCAGGTCGTCGTCCTCCTCCTCGCTGGTGGTCGGGTCGCAGTCGTTGTCGATGCCGTCGCAGAGCTCGTGGGCTTCGGGGTAGGTGTTGGGATCCGCGTCGTCGCAGTCGCCGGCACAGGCGGGCACCCCGTCGCCGTCCCCGTCCACCTCCTCCGCCGGAAGCTCGCCGTCGCAGTCCGTGTCCAACCCAACGCCGACCTCACTCGCCCCCGGGTACACGCTCCCGTCGGCGTCGTCGCAGTCTCCTTCGCAGGCCGAGACGCCATCGCCGTCCCCATCCGTTTCGTCCGCCCCCGGCGCGCCGTCGCAGTCCGTGTCCACGCCATCGCAGACCTCGTCCGCGCCCGGGTACACCGAATCGTCGCCGTCGTCGCAGTCCCCCTCGCAACCGGAGATCCCGTCGCCGTCGCCATCCTGCTCCTCGGCCGGCAGCTCTCCGTCGCAGTCCGTATCCAGTCCGTCACAGGCTTCGTCCGCGCCCGGATTCACCGCCGGATCCTCGTCGTCGCAGTCCCCCGCCCCGTCGCCCCCCGGGCAGGGCGCCAGCTCACAGTACCCGTCGCCATCGAAGTCGTGGTGGGCGTCCCCCGGCACCTCGTCGGGACGGTCGAGGGCTTCCAGGCATCCGGTCGGCCCGAGGCCCATGGCCACCCACGACAGGCCAGCCAGGAGATATCGCATCCCGCCGCGCATGGTCATCTCCACCTCCCCGCTCAGAACCGTCCGCCGATGGCCACCGCGCCGCCGCCGGGCGTGACCCAGGCCCCCACCGCGACCCCGGAACGGGCCGCCCGCCCCTCGTGCGCGCCCCGGATCAGCAGCGGCACACCGATGGCCGCCACCGCCACACCGGCCCCCATCATCACCCAGCCGGCGATGGTGTCCCGGCGGTACCCGTCGTACTCGTCGACGTGCAGATCGTAGAGCCCGGCGCTCAGCTCGCCGTTCGGCCCCGTCATCTCCCCCAGGACCTCCTTGCCGCGGCGGGCGCTCGTGCCCGCAATCACCCCGCCGGCCACCGACACCGCCAGGCCCGTGCCCATCAGCGCGCTGCCCGCGGCCTGGAAGCCCCGCGCGCGGGCCACGAGTTCGTCACGCACCAGGGACACGAGGCTCCACTCCCGGTCCGCCGGATCGAAGCGCCACAGGTGATCGGGAGTGTCATCCTGGACCAGGAGGACCTCGGTGTACCCTCTGCCGATGGCCACCGACGCCAGCGCGCCGAAGGCCAGGGCACCCAGGGGATCGGTGGGCGTGCGCGCCGCCCCCTCGACCGTCCGGTCGTCGTGCACCAGCGTGACCGTGCCCAGGTCGTCCACGATCAGGGTCGCCGTGGAGATCTGACCGTCCCCTCCGCGGATCTGCAGCAGGTGACGCCTGCCCAGCAGGGTCGCGGGGGCCCCGGACGCGGGCAGGGGCTTGCCGTCGATCCAGACCTCGGCGGGTGTCGCCGCCGGATCCAGGGTGAAGCTGGCGCTCTTGCCGCGCACCGCCTCGGTCGCCGCGGACAGGAACAGCTGCTGGGGATCCGGGGGAAAATCGTTGTCCCACGAGAGCTCGGGCTCGCGCTCCACGGCCCGGGTGAAGTGGTCCCGCGCCCGGTCGGGTTCGCCCCGGTAGGCCAGGACCACCCCCAGGAGGTAGGGGACCCGGGAGACCATGTCCGCCGGCAGGGGCTGGTCGGCTCCGCAGAGTCGGCCGTCGAGATCCTCCAGGAGGACCTGGGCCTCGCCGTACTCCAGATCGGTCATCTGCTCCTCGGCCCGGGCCAGGTCCTCTTCCAGCTGTGCGAGGCTGGCCCGCCCGGCGCCGCAGGTCTCGAGCGTCCCCGGGTAGGTGACCCGCCACGGACCGGAGTCGGGGTCCAGGAGCCGACCCAGGTCGAGGACGTCGGCAGCCAGGTCGGCCCCCAGTCCAGCGCGCACGGCCGAGAGGGTGGCTTCGTCATCGACCTCGCTGGCGTTGATCACCAGACGCGTGGAGGCCGACGCACTCGAGCCGACCAGGGCGAGCGCCGCGACGACGAGGGATTTCCACGGGAGCGATCTGACCATGTCTCTGCTCTCCCCGAGCCAGGATTGTCCCACAACTGCGCGGGGATTGTCCCTCGGACGGGGGCGGGATCCTCATGGGACTCCCCATCCGTCCGATACCCGATCCAGAGAGTCTGCGCTCCCTGTAGACTGAGGGGCTGGAGCGGACGGTGAATCCGGGACCCAAGAAGGTCGACTGCACACGGCACCCCGGGGTGGAAGCGGCATGGATCTGCAAGGAATGCCGCTTCGCTCTGTGTCCCAAGTGCGCCGCGGGCACGATGATCCAGATGCGGATGGTGGTCCGCTGCACCCGTTGTGGGGGCGAGGCCAAGATCCTGGCGACCCCCAACCAGGTCGCGGCGTTCTGGAAGGTCATCCCCACCTTCATCCTGTGGATGTTCGCCCCCCGGAGCCTGACGTCCCTGCTGTTCGCCGCCCTGGCCCTGTGGGGGCTGGCGCAGGTCCCCATCGCCGGCCTGCCCCTGGCCCTGGTGTTCGTCATCGGGTACGGATTTCTGACCATCCGCGACGGCGCCCGCGGGAGGATGCAGCTGCCCTGGCCGCGCCACCCCCTGGACCAGTTCCTCGACCTGGTCTTCGGCGCCGGGCAGATCATCGCCGCCACCGTCCCCCTCTGGCTGCCCCTCCTGGCCTACCTGCAGCTGCGCTACGGGTGGGAGGACCTGGCCGCCGAGCCGACCCGACCGCTCTTCGACCCGATCCTGGTCCCCCTGGCGTTGCTTGGAGCGCTCTACCTGCCCGCAGCGCTGATCCAGGCCCTGCTGGGTCAGTCGTTGCTCGAGCTGGTCAACCCGGTGGCCGCGGTCCGGCGGGTCCGCCAGGTCCAGCGCCCCTACCTGCTGCTGGCGGGTCTGTGGACGACGATGATGGCAACCAACGCCTACCTGCTGGCGGCGCTCGTCGAGCTGGCGGCCAAGGTCCACGTCACCGTCCTCACGCCGGTCCTCCTCAACGTGGTGGGGCTGCTCATTCCCCTGGTGGCGTTCTTCATCGTCGGCCGCTTCGTGCTCCAGTACGGAAGCCTGTTCGGCGTCGCCCCGTCGGGTGACTTCTTTTTGGCCGAGCGAACCATCGAGTGAACCGGGGCTCCGAGACCCCATCCAGCAGCTGGTATAGACTCCCGGGTGTGCCGCCATGACGGCCGGCGCGCCCCAGGGGGAAGCCATGAATCCCAGGAGACTCCTCGCCTCGATGCCGCTGCTCGCCCTTGCATTCACCCTGCTCCAGCCCGCCGGTGCGGGTGCTCAGGTGACGCCCGAAGAGCTGCGGGCCCTGTACGAGAAACTCTCGGCTCCGGAAGTCGATGCCACCCGCTCGCTGGTCGCCTCCGGCCAGGTCCTGGAGAGCGAGGACCTGGTGTTGACCTTCACCGCCGGGCGGTTCTTCCGCCTGACGCGCAGCGACGGCCGGGCCGCCGGGGTGGTGTTCGTGGGGGACGCCGGCGCCGAATCGGCCCGTGTCCGCTTCGCCCCACCCGGGGAGCACGAACAGGGCCAGGTCGCCCGCTACCTGGGGGCCTCCCCCTACGAACAGGGGGTGCACGCCGCCTGGATCCGGGCCACGGACACCTCCCTGCTGGCACTGCTGGGCGATCCGGGATGGACCGAGGTCACCGGTGAGGAGGGGCTGGCCCGCGCCCGCTCGCTCGCCGACGCCCGGCTCGCCCTGTACAGGGATCCCCTGTGGAACGAGAGCGGACCGGCTCTGGAGATGGACACCCTCGAGGACCTCCACGGGGCCGGCTTCGCCGGGGGACACCTGTTCGCGGAGCTGAAGGTCTCGGCCACCGACTGGGTGACCTACTACCGCAACCTCCGGGGAGCGCTGTTCCCGGGCGAGGAAGTCAGCCTCTTCAAGCACAAGCCCCACGGGCAAGCGCCCCAGGAGGTCGTCGTGTACGCCTCGTACCCTTCGACCGACGCCCGGGCGGAGGCCGACCGGCCCTTCGACCTGGTCCGGGTCGCCCTGGACGTGACCGTCCCCCGGGCCGGCGGAGAGCAGAACCTCTCCCGGGTGGAGGTCGTCGCGTCGCCCCAGATCCAGGCCCGTACCAGCGGCCTCAGGGGGGTCACCCTGGCGCTGCAGAGCCGGCGACCGAGACTGCAGGGTGACGAGGACTGGGCCGTGACACGGGTCAGCAGCGTCCGGGACGGGGAGGGGCAGGAGCTGGCGGCGATCCACGACCGCAACCGGCTCTTCGTGCGCCTGGGCGAAAGCCTGAACCCGGGTGGGGTGGTCACCCTGGACGTGAGCTACGCCGGCGATCTCGTCGAGCCGGTGGGAAGCGGTGAGCTGGCCAACCTCTACTACACGGTCCTGCGCCGCCACCCGTGGTACCCGGTGAGCACGGGCCCGGACCTGCACGCCGTTGGGGTCACGGTCCGGACGCCCCGGTTCCTGCGCGGCGTCGCCCCGGGGGACCTGGTGGACGAGGTGGACGACAAGGAGGGGAAGCAGCGGATCTGCACCTACGAGGAGAAGCGGGGCATCCGCCTCGCCTCGCTGGCCGTGGGTGACTACGTGATCACCGAGTACGACGACGCCCCGGTCCCGATCCGGGTCTACACCACCCAGTTCAACAAGCAGACCGCCTTGCACACGGCCCGCCAGGTTCACGCCCTGGTGGAGTTCTTCGGCGCCCTGTGGGGCCCCTGGCCCTACGGCACGATCAACGTGGTCGACTACTACCCGTCCGACGATCCGGTGCTGCGGGGCACGGAGGCCGGCTGGCTGACGACCTACGACCGGGGCCGGCAGCAGGACGCGGCGATGCTCTTCGTGTACCTGTCCGGTTCGGGCGCGTCGATCCGCTCGCTGGCCACCACCGTCTCCGAACAGTGGTGGGGTCAGCGGGTGGCTCCTGCCTCCTACCGGGAGTGGTGGATCACCGACGGCCTGGCCTACTTCGGCTCCGCCCTGGCCATGCGGCGCTTCGACAGCCCCGGCACCTACGAGCGCATCATGCGCGACTGGCAGGAGTCGGCCGGATTCGCCGAACTCCACGGTTCCCTGCTCACAGGACACCGGGTGGGCCGCCACTACAGCCCGGTGGTCCCCGCCAGGGCGGTGTCGGTGATGCAGATGCTCATGGCCCAGATGGGCACCGAGCCCTTCCTGGAGACCATGCGACGCGTCTTCCAGCGGGCGCCCAACGAGGGGCTCACCTGCGCGGGATTCAGGGCCCAGCTGGAGCGCACCATGGGTGCCGAGGCCGCCGACGCATTCTGGACCTACTGGGTCGAGTGGAACGAGATCCCCGGCCTGGAGTACGACTACTCCATCAAGGAGGCCGACGGGGGCGCGTTCCGGGTCGAGGGCACGCTGCGCTTCGACCAGCCCCCCCCGCCGGGACCGATCCCGGTGGTGATCCATTACGCGGGCAAGGAAACCGAGACCCAGGGCATCGTGGCCTCGGGTAGCGAGACTCCCTTCGTGCTGGACGGGTTGCAGCGCAAGCCCAAGAAGTTCGAGGTCGATCCCGACCACGTCATGCTCCTCAAGCACCGCCGGGGTTCCAAGACCAAGTAGCCGCGCCGGCCGCCTGGCGCGGGGGCGCGCGATCTGGGAAGATCGGCCCGGATGCCGGGCCCCGCGACGGGCCCGCGAGGGGAAGCGCTCTCCGTTGTTGCTGCTGGTGCTGCTCTGGCTGGTCTCCGACGCCACGTTGGTACGCAGGTACCAGCGCGGCCAGGCCCGCGCCCTTGAGACCCTGTACGAGCGCTATCGCGCCCCCCTGCTGACCTTCCTCACGCGCATGATCGGTGACGCGGGGGACGCCGAGGACGCCTTCGTCGAGACCTGGATCCGCATCGCGCGGGCGCTGCCGGGGTACGAGGAGCAGGGCAAGTTCCGCTCCTTCGCCTTCACCGTGGCGCGCCGCGAGGCTCTCCACCTGCTGGAGCGGCGGGCCAACCGGGACAGCCGGGCGGCGCTGGGACACGAGGGGAACGAGCTGGACCGGATCGGCGACACGGGGGCCACGGGCCCCGAGGAGGGCGCGGCGAGGGCCGAGATCGCCGACCGCATCGACGCGGCGCTCGACGTCCTGTCCGAGGAGCTTCGCTCGTGCTTCCTGCTGTACCACGCCGAGGGATTCACCGTGCCCCAGGTGGCCGAGGCCACGGGGCTCTCGCCGGCCACGGTCAAGCGGCGAATCGGCAAGGCCCGCGGGATCCTCGCGGCCCGCCTCGCCGACGTGAGGTCGGGATGAGGGGGTCGGGAGTTGAGCCGATTCGCGGACCGCTCCGGTTCGCAGGTTCGAGGTCGTCCCCCATGGGGGGGGACGGACGCGGAGGTGAGGCGTGAGCGAGCACCCCCGGGAACAGCTCCAGCGCTACCCCGACCTGCTCGACGACCACGAGCGGGTGGAGCTGCAGAACCACCTGTTCGATTGTCCCGAGTGCCAGGCGTTCTACGCCAGGATCGAGGCGATCCGGGACGGCGCGGGGGAGCTGGGGGACGCGAGGTTCCAGGTTCAACCCTCGCCGGAGCTCGATGGCAGGGTGCTGGACCGTCTGAGGACCGAGGCCGAGCGCGTGGGCGGCGCCGGCAAGCCGCGCCGGTGGTTCGTGTGGATCGGGGCGCCCGGACTGGCCGCGGCCGCAGCGGCGCTGGTGCTGCTGCTCCATCCCGCGAGCCCCTTGAGGGGCCCCGATCCGGATCCGGGGCGGGATCCCGGGCTCGGCCCCGACTGGCAGCCCAAGGGGGACGACGACGACGGCGGTCCGATGCCGGAGCTCCAGCTCGCCCTCGTACAGGGTGAGAGCACCCGCCCGCTCCGTTCGGGCGACGCGGTCCCACCGGACGCGGAGATCCTGCTGGGTGGTGCCGTCCCGGTGGGGGTGAATGCCCGGGTCTACCTGGTCATGAGCGGGGGTCGACAGGCGGTCTGGACGGGCATCGGAGACGCGGCGTCCGCCGGGGGCGGGGCCCTGCTGACCGAGGGCGTGCCCACGGTGATCCGGGCACCGGGGACGGGGGAATTCGCCATCGAGATCGTCCGGATGGCGCCCGGCGGCGGTGAGGAGACGGCGGTGGAGAAGGTGGAGCTGGGGGTGAAGGAGGTTCCATGAGCCGAGCAAACAGCGGCGCGGTCAGCGATTGGCCGCGGTCGGTCGGCCGCGCCCTGGGTGCGGCCGTCGTGATATCGACGATGCTGGCCCCCTGGGCCTTGTCGGCCTCGGCCGACGACGAACGGGATCGCCTCGCCGCGCTGGCCCAACAGGCCTTCGCGCCGCGTCGGGTGGCCCTGTTGATCGGCGTCGACGAGGTGGCCGACCACAGCTTTCCGCCCCTGTCGTTCGCCAGCCGGGACGTGGACCGCCTGGCGGCGGTGCTCGAGGACGAGGACGCCGGCCGTTTCGACGACGTCCGCACCCTGCACGGCGCGTCCCTGGACGACGCGTGGGAGACCCTGGCCGACCTGATGGGCGAGGTCCGGCGCCAGGACACGGTGCTGGTCTACTTCTCCGGTCACGGGATGGCCGGCATCGACGACGAGGGCGTCACCCAGCTGTACCTGGCGCTGCGGGACACCTCCCGCGGTTCCATCGAGGAGAGCGGGCTCGCCCTGCACTGGGTCCAGGAGGTGTTCGAGTCGCTGCCGGCACGGCGCAAGGTCCTGGTGGTGGACGCCTGCTTCGTGGGCGAGGGCAAACGCTCGGCGCTGGCGGGCGTGGGGGGCCAGGGCGGCCAACCCGAGGCACCCCTGCTGCGAACCCAGCTCCCCTCGGACGAGGCCCACCTGCTCGCCGCCGGGCTGGGCAGCCCCGCCTTCGAGCTGGACGACCTGGCGGGCTCCCTGTACACGGTCCACTTCGCCGAGGCGCTGGTCGACCTTCGTGGTGACGCGGACGGCGACCGGGTGGTGACGGTGTCCGAGGCCCACGATTTCGCCACCGACGCGGTGGTCGGAGCCAGTTCGGGGATCCAGGAGCCCCTTGCCCTGTACCGCATCTCGGGCCGCGAGGACCTGGTGCTGGCAGGCGACCCGAACGGGCGTTCTCCCTCCACCATGGCCCTGCTGACCACCTACGACCGGCGGCACACCGGCCTTGCTCTGGAGGTGAACGGCAAGGCCAAGGGCGCGTTCCCGCGCTCGATCCTGGTGGAGCCGGGTGTCCAGCAGGTGAAGCTGGTCGCGCCCTCGGGCCAGGTGGTGGACCGGGGCGTCTACCGCTTTCGGGCAGGCCAGGTGGTCTCGGTGGAGCGGGTCCGCTCCTCGATCAACGGGGGCTTCCGCTTCCTGCACCTGACCGGCGCTCCGGTGATCCTGCCGGTCCCCGAGGGGGGCGGCGATCTGCGGCCGGGATTCTGGATCGGCGGCGGCCTCGGCAGCCGGGCCCGGGGCAAGGTCGGGCGGCACATCACCTTCCGTGGGGAGCTGGGCGGAGGCGGGGTGCGGGGAGCCGACGACGGGCGCTGGGCCCTGCTCACGGTCGCGGTCGACGCCGGGCTGCGCTTCGATCCCGGCAGGCTCTCCCTGGAGATCGGGCCCCGGGCCGAGGTGGACGTGTTGCTACCGCCGGGGGGTCCCTCCACCGACCAACCCGCCCTGGCCATGTTCGCGCCGGGTGCCCACGCGGCGGTGGGGGTGCGGGTGGCCAACACGGTTTGCCTGCGCGTCCGCTACCGGCTGGGCGTCAGCCACTCGGATCTGGCAGCCATCGGGCAACCCGAGACCACACTGCTGCACCGCCCCGGACTGGAGCTGGAGCTGGGTTGGTGAGGGCTGCGGCGCTGATCCTGGCGACAGCGGCCGCTCTGTCGGCGCCCTCGATCTCGCGGGGCGCGTGCGACATCGTCGTGGGCGACATGGCGGGACTGGTCATCGCCGTCGCCAATCCCGACCACGAGGTCATCTGCATCAACGCCGACATCGAGGGAACCCTCGATCTGGGCTCGGGGAACGTCCTGGAGGACCGGGACTTCGAGATTCGATCGGCGGACCCGACCACCCCGATCACCTGGAGATCCGACCCGGCGGTCGCCGACATCCGCGACAACCTGCTGCTGTGCGATCCCGAGGCCAAGGTCACGCTGCGGCTCCACGACATGGTCCTCGACGGCGACGGCTACCCCTCTATCGCCATGTTGGCCCACATGTGCTCGATCCACATGGAGGGACTGACGGTCCGGAACTTCGAGCCCGACGACGGACTCGCCGCCCTGACCTTGCCGGGTGACCTGACTCGCGCCACGGAGATCACCCGCTGCTGGTTCGAGGACATCAAGGGTACGGTCATCCGCACCCACGGGGGCTTCCTGGAGATCACCCAGTCGACCTTCGTCGGATCCCACTCGCCCTGGGGGGCCGGCGTGGTCGAGCTGTTCGGTGACGCGGAGGTCGCGAGCCGGGGAAACCTCTTCTGGGGCAACAGCTCCGAGATCGGGGGCGGGGTCTTCGCCGCCCGGGAGAACACCTACCTGTTCTCGGTCGGGGACGCCTACGTCGCCAATCGAGCACCGAACGGGGGCGCGATCTACTGGGACGCATTCCACTTGTCGGTGGCCCACGGCGTGTTCGCCGGCAACGCGACCTGTGACCCGGGCGCCGGCTGCCAGCTCGACCCGGTCGACCTCGTGAGCCCTTTGCAACCCGCCGACCCCACCTGCAACTTCTCCGCCGTGGACATGGACGCGCTGGACCTGCCCGCACTGGACGTGGGACCGGGCCTGGGGGCGGCCGTGGCACTCACCGACAACGTCCAGAAGACCGCGTTGACCAAGTGCGCCTTCTTGGCCAACGACGCGGGCGGCGGCAACGGCGGCGCCCTGGCCTGGATCCGGTCCGACATGTCCATCCCGGCCAAGCCGGGCGTCCCTGACCTGCATCTGATCCACAACACCTTCGCGGGCAACAAGTCCGCCCGGGGCGGGGCGATCTGGGGCGACGAGGCCAGCAACGGGGGATTCCTGTCCCTGAGCAACCTGTGGCTCGACCACGCGGGCCCTCCGGTGGTGCTCGAGGGGGTGGGCTGGAATCCGCTGCTGGCCGCCAACCACGTGGACGGGCCCCAGCTCCTGCAGACCGGGGGCGGTCCCCGGGTCGAACTGGAGGAGACCCGAGACGCCGAGCCCTCGATGGAAGCCTGCCCCACGGGTTGCGGTGACACGGCCCTGGACGCCCTGTGCGGCACGGACGACGCGGGCATCGACCTGCCCTACGCGTACCGGCCCTACGCGATGCACTTCGGCGAGGCCCTCTGCCCCACCCCCGGCGATGCGTGGGTGGACGACACCGGCCTGGCCCTCGACGAGTTCGTCATGCCCGATGGCTCCCCCCCCGACCGGGGATTCACCGGCATGCCCTGCAGCGGGGTCTCGTTTCAGGACCAGGACGGCGACGGCGTGGGCGACTTCGCCGACTGCGACCCGGGCAACGAACACGTCCATCCCTTCACCACCGAGACCTGCAACGGCATCGACGACAACTGCAACGGCGAGGTCGACGAGGGCGTGACCGAGACCTGGTACATGGACGAGGACGGAGATGGATTCGGCGGCGAGGCGGTGGAGGTCTGCGAACCGGGAGACCGGATGGTCGACAACGCCGACGACTGCGACGACGGTGATGGAGAAGTCCACCCGGGATCCGAGGAGATCTGGGGCGACGAGGTGGACAACGACTGCGACGGCACCGTGGACCTGGACGCCCCCGGCTGCCACTCCGCCGGCTGCCTCGCCACCCGCGTCGCTCCGGGCGAGGAGGGTCTCGAGCTCTCCTTCCTGCTCGGGCCAACCCCCTTCCTCGCCCTCGCCGGCCTCTGGCGCATCAACCGCCGTAGGCACTGATCCCCCGAGCAATCGTTGTCTCTTCGAAGAGAACCTCTCTCAGAGGCGCAGAGTTCACGCAGAGGCGCCGAGGGAATCTGGGGCGCCCCGCACGGCTCCCTATCTGCGCCTCTGCCACCTCCGCGCCTCTGCGAGAGTCTCTTCTCCCCGAGCGAGGTCTCGGAGGGCGGCGGGCGTGAACCGAAAGCGTTAGAGTACGTGCACCCATGACTTCCGCTGTCCACCGATTGGCCACCCTCTTCTCCCTGTTTGTATTCCTGGCGTGTACACCGCCGGACGAGGGAGACGACGACGACCACACCCTCTCGGGCGAGGACTCGCCGCTGGACGTGGTGCTGGATGCGGAGGTGTCGACGGTGGCCACGGCCACGTGGCGGGAGGGGTGCGCGGATCCGGCGAAGGCGTGGGTCGAATTCGGACTCGACACGAGCTACGGCATGGTCGCCCAGGCACGGGAGTCGGCGGACGGGGGCTGCGAGGCCGTGCTGTGGGGGATGAAGGCCGCGATGCCCTACCACTACCGGGCGGTGGAAGCGATCGACGGCGAGGAGGTGGCGGCGGCGGACGCGTTGCTGCTGACCGGCCCGGCGCCCAACTCGCTGCCCATCGTGCGGGTGACCGCCCACGACGAGGGCGCGGTCCAGCCCGGCTTCCTGCTCACCCAGCTGCTGACCACCCCGCCCGCGGCGGTGATCCTCGACCGGGACGGCGACTACGTGTGGTGGTACCAAGAGGACGAGGGCTTCATGCCCGGCCTGTTCCGGATGCAGATGTCCCGAGACCGGGAGACCCTGCTCTTCCAGCGGCCGTCCGGCGGTCCCAACTTCCAGGACAAGGGCCAGCTCGTGTTCGTCTCCCCCCACGGTGACATCGTCAGCAGTGTGACCGGCAGCGCGTCCTCGACCCACGACTACGACGAGCTGCCCGACGGCCGGATCGCCATCCTGCGCTCCCACGGCCAGACCGTCCCCGATGGCCGCACGGTGTACGGCGACCGCATCATGGAGCTGTCGCCCGACGGCACCGAGACCCAGATCTGGACCGTCTGGGACTGGGTCGCCCACGACCCCGAGGTCTTCACCGTCGACGAGTTCGGGGGGGACTGGTCCCACGCCAACATCCTGCGCTACGTGGAGGCAGAGGACCGCTACTACGTCTCCATGCGCAACTTCCACGCCATCTGGGGCATCGAGCGCTCCTCCGGTGACGTGGTCTGGCGCTTCGGCGGCGACTCCAGCGACTACGCCACCGCGGACGGCTCCACCGAGCTGACGGCCATGCAGCACGGCTTCGAGATCCTCGACGGCGGGATCGTGGTCCACGACAACGGCACCCGCGACGTGCTCTCCTCCCGGGCCGTGGAGTACACGCTGGACGACGACCGCGGCGAGGCGGAACTGGCCCTCGAGTACGTCCCCGATCCCCCCTACTTCAACTACGCCCTCGGCGACATCCTGCGCCACGACAATGGCAACACCCTGGTCGCCTTCTCCATGGGCGGCCTGGTCCACGAGTTCGGCCCGGACGGCGAACTCCTGTGGGAGCTGACCGTCGAGCTGGGCTCGGGGCTGGGTTATGTGACCTGGGAGGAGTCGCTGTCCGGCCCCTGAGCGCAGCGGACCAACGCATCGAAACCATCGAGCCTGTCCGGATCCTCCAGAGCCTCGGCAAACTCGGCTACCAGACTTCGGACACGTTCGAGGTCGATGTCATCGCCGTGCAGGATCAGCAGGCGTTCGATGTCCGACCGGTCACGATCCCGCCAGGCGACGGCCTTGTAGATGACCAGATCCTCCGCCCGGGCCACCCGGACCTCGCTCCCCCCGAGGGACAGCACCTCGGCCCGATCCAGGGCCTCGCGCTCGAAGGGTAACCAGCCCAGAGACACCTCGATCGGGGTGCCAGAACTCACGTGCTCCAGGAGCAACACCTGGCTCTCTCCGGCGAAAGCAATCAAATCGGGGATGCGACTCTCGATCCCGCGAAGACGCAACGTCTTGACGAGCTCATCGACGGAGAGAGCGGGGGCCCAGACGGTCGCATCGATGTCCACCGTCTGGCGGGAAATGCCCCTTGCGATGACGGCGATGCCACCGATGATCATGTAATCGGCGCTGGAGTCGTGAAGCGCCGCACTCAGATCAGCCAAGGCCCCCCGCAGGCCACGGTCCGCGCTCATGCTCCCCCCCCGTTCCAGGCGGCGCGGAGCCTGGACCAGTCGCGACGGACCCGCTGGTCTTCCTCGATCTCGGCCTGGGTGGGGGACACCGGCCACCCCTGGATCTCGCCCGCTGCCGCGATCAGGGACAAGGCCCTCCTGAAGCTCTGCTCCGGCTGGGGCGGCCGGCCGCGCCGCTCCTCGCGTTCCCTCGCGTCCGCGAGTCGGCGAGCATCGATCCATCGGCGGTAATCCGAACGCGGCATGCCCGGATTATACCGCCAGCCACCCTTGTCTCTCTCGCGTTTCGCTGGATACGATGCCAGCACTCACGTGCAAAGGTCCGCGCCTTGGACCTAGTGGTCGTTCCAGTCCGACGGGGGAGGTACACGAACTTGAAGCAGGTCGAATGCCCGAAGTGTGGCGCCGAGAACCTCCTCTCCGCACCCTTCTGCATCGGATGTGGACATGCCTTCTCGAAGGTCGCCGACGTGACGGCGGCGGGACTCGAAACCCCCGGAGATAGGGACCGCGAAACGGCCGACGGTCCGACTCGAGCCGCGGTGGCGAGCGAGGCCGATGATACGGAAGGAGAACCGCAAGCCCGCCTCGAATCTGACGAGCAGACGGACACCTCCGTTGACTGCGGAGCCTACCCGCAGGCTGGCACAGCCCTCTGGGGTAGGTTCACCGTCCGGAAGCTCGTCGGAAGGGGGGGGATGGGCGCGGTGTACCTGGCCACCGATACTCTCATGAACCATCGCAGAGTCGCCCTCAAGGTGCTCCTCCCCGCGCTGGTGGCTGATCACGGGGCCCGCGCCCGCCTGCAACGCGAGGTCGAGTCCGCGCGGGATCTGCGACACCCCAACGTCGTAGCAGTCCACACCTACTTCGAGGACGAGACGGCCATCGGCTACGACATGGAGTACCTGGAAGGTGCGACGCTCCAGCAGCACCTGGACGGCGAAATGCCCGGTTCGCCCTTCGCAGGCGATGCCGACGCGCGACGTCTGGCCCCCGTGGCCAGGCTCGCCACCGCCATCGCGTCAGCGCTCGACTACATCCACGCGGCCCCGAGAAGCCTCGTCCACCGGGACGTGAAACCGTCCAACGTGATGATCACGCCGACCGCCAGCGGGAGGTGGGACGACTTCGACGTCAAGCTACTCGACTTCGGGGTGGTCTCGGTGACCCGAGACACCCGCCTCACGGGAGTCGCGCAGCCGGGGACCGTCGCCTATATGGCCCCCGAGGTGCAGGAGGGTTCGCCGTCAACTGCGGCTTCCGACATCTACTCGTTCGGGAGGATGATCTACCTGGCGCTGACCGGGGTCTCACCTTCGTACAACTTGAAGCCGCCGTCCTCGCTCGTGCACGGACTGCCCGAAGCCGCGGACGCCCCTTTGCTGGCGTGTTTCGAGCCACCGGCAGGACGACCCGGCAGAGCGAGCGAGGTAGCGCGCGCCCTGGCCCCTCCTACGGTCGACACCGCCCCACGGTCTCCGGAGACACCAACAACCGCAGCCGCCGTGGAAACGACAGGTTCGAGCCTGCCACGCGGCGCACTCGCGATAGGTGGGGGGCTTGTCCTACTCGCGCTCCTGTTCGTGTTCGGACGCGGCCTATGGTCGGAAGAGCGAGGAAGCAGTTCGGGTCAGGTCGATGAGCCCCCGTGGGAGCGGTCAGCTGGGATTCGAGAGGATGCCCCCGTGGAGACCAGTCACGCCCGCGGCGTCGGGGAGGAACCGACGCTCCCCGAGGGACCACGAACACCGTCTCAACCCGTACCCACGCAGCCCGAATACCGGGTCGAGGCTGGCCGCCTGCTGGCGAATGTCGAGGGACTCGACTACACCGTCATCGACCTCAAGCAACGCAAGCCCCGTGACCAATTTCTGGACAGTGACTTCCTGGCAGACGACCTGAGTGACAGCGAGAACCTCGAACTCGAGGCAGTGGCAGACTTCGACGGCGACTCCATCGACGACGCGTTGATCTCCCTCCATCCGGCGTGGAACTACTTCGGCGCGGGGTACGAGGCTCACAAGTATGCGTTCGCGACCTACAAGGGAGACGGGAGATTCCAGGTCGACGGTTCATTCGGCGCCGAGTGCAGCTGGGAAGGGAAGGTGGTTCCCCACGAGAAGGGAAACGCAGTCGACGTCGACTGCAACGACCGGGTGGAACGGTACTCCTGCGCCCTGGGCAAGCCTGCCCTGGTGGGTCGCTTCGACAAGCCTGAACTGACCGCGGTACTAGAGGTCACGATGGACGATCTAGAGGATTTCGAGGAGAGCCAATTCCCGGTCGATCTGAACGGAGACGGCAACACCGAGTCGATCGTATGCAGTGTCCGGCACATCGACATGTTCTGCGAAATCCGCGAGTCTTCAGGCGAGCAAATCCCCGGAACCTCTTGGATTCTGCGCCGGTTGGGAGTGCTGGCGACAAAGACCAACGGGGTCTCTGACCTCGTACTCAACAGCCACGATATCGTCGTTTGGAATGGGGTGAAGTGGGTCGACAAGTAGTGAGGACTGCCATCAACAACCCCAACGGGGGAATGTAGCGGTTCGGTCGTTTCCCTAGGCGTCCGGAACGTCGCAGCAGACCTGTCCGGGGTTGCTCACCGAGATGCTGCCGGCCCAGGTGCACATGCAGGTGGACACGTCGTTCAGGGCCGGCTTGTTCTCGATCAGGACCGTCGCGCACCCCGGCGTCCACGGGGATGTGGTGACCGGGACGCAGGGCTGGGGCGTCAGGACCCCCTGGGCGGCGGAGGTCGCCGAGGCGACCTGGGGATTGGCCAGCGACAGGCACATCCCGAAGGTCGGGATGTTCGTCATCGGTACGAAGTCCTGGATCGTGCCCGCCGGCTGGTTCATGCACGTGACCTTGATCGTCGACGACGCGAACGTCGCGGGAGCGGCGCCGAAGGTGCACGTGATCGTCGCTCCGGTGATCACCAGCTTGGCCATCTATCTCACCTCCAAATCGGAACGCAGGCGTTCCGTGGGGCTTCAGGCTTCAGGCTTCAGGCTTCAGGCAGATGGTGGTCTCGCTGTCGCTCGACATCCATTCGGGTGCTTCCCGTTCTCCTGCCTGACGCCTGACGCCTGACGTCTGACGCCTTGTTTCCTCAGGCCCCCGGCTCGCCGAAGACCTCGTCGCCGGCCAGGTTGGCCCGGTGGCCCACCGCGCGGACGGCGGCCTGGGCGCCGGTCTGCAGGGCGTCCGACGGCCAGGGACAGCCGGCGGTTGGGTGGATCACGGGCACCTGCTCACCCCGGGCCACGAGCGAGATGTCCGGTAGGATCGGCTCACCCGGCACCGCGGGCTTCGACGTCCGGGCCAGCTCCATGATCAGCTCGCTGACGCACACGTCCACGGTCTGGTCCATCACGCCCTCGGCCGGCGTGGGCATGCGGTTGTAGGCGTCCCAGACCGCCAGCGTCCACAGGTGGGCCTGACCGGGAGCCACGGGGGCCCGGTGCTCGGTGTCCGCCATCAGGATCGACGTCTGCACCGCCCGCAGCCCGTTGGCCAGGATGTGGCTCGACCAGCGGTCGTTGCTGCGCAGGTCGGTCATCACGTCCGCCTTGGCGTCGCCGGGCTTGGGCTGGCTCGCGCCGAACTCCTCGGCGACCCGAGCCGAGATGCCCCAGCTCCCCATCCGGTCCACACCCCCCTCGACCACGGCGTAGCCCAGGGGGCAGACCAGATTGGGATCGGGGTGCCACAGCAGGGTGTAGCGTGGCAGGTCGTGTCCCAGGACGTTGTCGTGGGCCAGGCAGCGTCCCGCGTCCTTGGCGCCACCGCGCAGCTTCTGCATCTCCAGGATCACCAGATCCTGGGTGTCGGCGATGAACTGCTGGTCGATGGCCAGGGCCTCCTCGGTCCCCATCCTCGACCCGCCCAGCTCGATGGACATGGTCTGGGACATGGGCGTGGCCAGGGCGATCTCCGCCTGCAGCTCCCGTTTCTCCTCCAGGTCCGCCAGCTCGGCCACCACGTCCTTGCGCTCGGCCACACAGGCGGCCTCGGCGGCCAGCGCCGCCTCGATCCCCGCCTCGGCCTTGGCCAGCTGTTCCTGGGCCAGCTCCGCCTCCTCCTCGGCCAGCGACGCCTTGCGGGCCTGCCACAGCGCCACGATCAGGCTGATCAGGATCGGCACCACAGCCACCATGAACATCATCAGGATGGCCGGCGAGATGCCGATCTTCTTGGCCGCCACCTGGACGCTGGCCATCACCCGCGACATGGGCGATGCGATGATCGCCCGCGCCGTGGGGACCATCCACAGATGGGCGATGGCCCCCTCCATGGCCCGCCTGGTGGAGCGGCTGCCCACCGCCTTCTTCGCCCCCTGGGCGACCTGGGCGGCGTACTGCAGCCCGAACTGAACCGGCCGGGCGTCCGGCAACGAGACCTCGAAGCGGCTGCCCGTCTCGAAGTCCATGCCCGCCGTGACCAGGCTCTGCATGTCCGGCCGCATCAGATCCACCGGCACCCGCCGGTTGATCTTGCGCACCCGCATGTTGGCCCGGTTCTCCGCGGACACCGCCGAGAACAGGAAGATCGCGTCCGCAGGGGGCGCCTCTCCCGGTTTCCGCAGGACCGTCGTCCGCAGACCCAGCGAGGCCTTGTTCACCGTGTCCACCAGCAGGTAGACCGAGAACTCCTCGCCGGGCTCCACTCCCAGGGACACCTGGGGTGGGCGGGACTGGGGCTCGTAGCACTGGATGATCTGCGCCATGCTCCTACCGTTTCATCAAGCGGTTCGACCCGTCCTTGCCCAGGAGGGCTTTCACCTCGTCCCGGTACGGTTCGACCATCACCTCCGCGGTCGATCGATCACTCTTGCCCAGCTCGCGAGACAAGCTCGCGAGCACGATCGGCGTCGACAGGGGGCGTTCCAGCCCGTCCGCCCACGCCGCGGCACGGATCGATGCGCCGCGAATCAGTCCGCCACTGATCGGGAACTTCTTGGCCAGGAACTCGATGTCCACCGAGTCCTTGTCCCCGTCCAGCGGCAGCATCCTCGTCCACAGACTCCTGCGCGTGTCCCGGTCCGGGATCGGCAAGATGATGAAGTCGTCGAAGCGTCGGAAGAACGCCTCGTCCATGTCCCGACTGCGGTTGGTGGTCGCCACCAGGACCCCCTGGAACCGGTCCAGCCGGGTCAGTAGATACGCCACTCCGGTGGCCAGCGCGCCCGTACCCGACTGGCCCCCTTCCCGCTGCCGGAACAGGGCCTCGGCCTCGTCCAGCACCAGCACCGCGTCGGCCACCTCGGCCACGTCGAACACCTGGGCCAGCAGCTTCTCGGTCTCGCCCAGCCACTTGGACAGGACCGAGGAGAGGTCGAGCTTGATCAGCGGCCTTCCCAGGGTGGTGGCCAGGGCCTCGGCCGTGAGTGATTTGCCCGTGCCCGGCAGTCCGGAGAGCAGCAGCCGGTACCCCTTGCCCGATCCCGGCACGTGGTGGGCGTGGGAGGCCTCGTGGAGCCGGAACCGCGCGTGCAGCAGGGCCTGCTCCAGCTGCACCCGCACCTCGGCGGGTAGCAGCAGGTCGCCCATGGCCGTGTCCACCCGCTTGGGATCGGCGATCTCCGAGTCCGGCACGCCGCAGATATCCGCCGGTGTCCGGTCGGGGTGCTCCTCCAGCATCGCGGTGATGCGCTCGTCGAGCACATTCTCGCCCCTGCGGGTGTGGATCCGCGGCTCCACCCAGCGGGTATCCGCCCCGGTGCCGATCATCACGTCCCGCAGCGCGGCGGGGTCCTTGACGATGAGTACCCGGGGAGCGGCCGCGTTGCGGGTGCGCCGCACCACCTCACGCAAGAAGGCCTCGGCCGAGGGATTCTCCCGGATCCAGAACCCGTCGAGCACCGCGCCACCGCGGGTGCACACCATCTCCGCGATCCGCCCGCAGACCTGTTCGATATCCCCCACCAGGGCCGGTGACGGGGTGGCCTCGAAGGCCACGTCGCCCACCACGGACTGGGCCTCGATCACCAGCGCCTCCCGGCTCGTCCCGTGGAGGAAGAGCCAGGGCCGGGCCTCGTACGAGGGGAGTTCGAGCTGCAGGCGGGCGGCCGGCGCCAGCCCCAGGCAGACGCGGCCGTGGTGGGTCATGCGCAGGGCGGCCGCGCCCGGGACCACCGGATCGCCGGGGAGCCGGCCCACCACCTGCAGCAGCTCCCAGCTGGCCAGGTGGACCACCGCCTCCTCCAGGTCCTCCACCGATGCGCCCTCGCCCAGCGCCAGGTCCACCAGCGCCTGCCACGAGAGCACCCCGGCGCGCTGGTGAACGTCGGCCACACGCACCTGCTCGGCGGCGCCGCTGTCCACATCGATGCGCACCAGCGCCTGGAGCACCCAGCCCGCCAGGTTGGGCAGCGCCAGCGCGGCCTGGGTCCGCGCCAGGTGGTGCTCGAGGTGGGCGACGAAGGTCAAGCAGCTCTCCTCATCCGGTTCCGTCGTCTCGCTTGAAGTCCGGCGAAGGTCGCGCCGGACGCATCCGTGTGACCGTGCCGGGCTCGAACATCGGCCGTGCGCCGAGCACGACCCGCAGCTGGAAGTTCAGCGCCGACTGCAGTGGCCGCTGCAGGGCCTGCATCAGCAGGGCGAACTCCTGGTTGTTCAGATCGTCCACCGGGGCGATGGCGATGCCGATCTCCTCCGGCTCCTGAAGCATACTCTTGAGCTCCAGGAGGCCCTTCTTCTCCTCCCCCTTGGTGGTGGTCACCAGGGCGTCGAGGAAACCCTCGAAGTGCTCGGACAGCGGGGGCGGCTTGACGGTGACCTTGAGCCGCCGCTCCTGGTGCACGCCGGTGGCCAGCACACTCAGCGCGGGCAAGGCCAGTGGCGCCGCGGTGGACGAGTAGTCGCTGGTCCCGCGCCCCGGGTCCGAGGCCACGGCGATGTAGCGGATCACCAGGTGGATCCCCGGCTTCCACATCAGCGACGGGGGCGGCGCGTACTTCTTGCCGTTCCGTTCCACGACCCACGGGAGGCCGTCGGGGTCCTCTTTCTTCCGCTCCTTCTCCCGCGCCGTGTACCACTTGGCCAGCGGCTTGGGCAGCTTGCTGACCTCGGGGTTGGGGTAGTCCATGACCCGCACCCCGTGCAGGGGCCCGGGCAGGGTCCACACCTCGTCCACCATCCGCTGCAACTTGTCGCCCAGGCGCCTCCAACCCACGGGGATGAAGTTGATCTTGCCGTCCCCGTACTTGACCTGCCGCAGCAGCGAGACCGGGGAGCCCTGCTCGACCATCTTGGGGGTCGGACCGACCCAGTAGGGGAAGAGCACCAGGTGGCTGCTGACGGTGCCCTCGGCGGGGAACTGGCCGTAGACCTCGACGGTCTCCAGCTCCGCCTCGCCGAGCTTGGTCCGCCCCCAGTTCACGAGCGCGTCGTGGACGGTCCGGGTGATATCCGCTACGTGGGCGTACGGGTGCATCGCTACTCTTCCGGGACCAGATCGGTCTTCTGTTTCAGTCGCATCTGGGCGCGAATGCCGACGATGGCGGCCACTCCGTAGTCCAGCTTCTTGAACTTGGGATCCTCGGCGCCGAGCACGAACTCGACCTGACCGCGGAAGTAGGGCCCCAGGATGAACGCCGGATGGTAGGGCGTGAACGTCGCGTGGGGCGACTGCTTGCGGCGGATGGAGCCGCCGAACCAGAACTCGGCGCCCACGGTCGCCTCGAGGCCGTTGAACCCGGGTCCCATCAGGAACACGGTGCGGTACCCCAGCTGCATCCGCTCCTGGCGGCTGCGTCCGTCGGGGTTCTCCGCCCCCCAGGGGAGTCCGCCCCGGAGGCGTCGGACCAGTGGACTGGGATCCGGCGCGCCGCGCAGACCGAACATCAGCCCGAACTGGGGCCGGAAGGTCCACGCCTTGATGTTGTCGTCGTACTGGTCCCACACCGGGGAGACACCCCCCGGAGTCACGTCCAGCTGGATGTCCGGGCCGAACTCCAGGGCCAGCCGATGGTCATCGACGATCCACCAGGTGACGGCCCCGCCGACCTCGATGCTGAACCCCTCGCTGTAGCGAGCCGAGGGAGCACAGGAGACCGTCGACGGATCCGCGTCCTGGAATCCATCGTCGCAGGTCGCCTCCGCGTAGCGGATGGGCATGAACCCGAGCCCGCCGTACAGCGTCCAGTCCAGTGTCCGCACGCGCCCCCAGCGCGGCATCGGCGTCCTCGTGTTCACCGACTCGGTGGTCCGGTAGGACGGCGACACCAGGGCGAAGTTGGGTTCGGGAATCGTGTTGACGAAGTGGGCCCAGACCGCCGTGCGGACGAACCGCTGATCGCCCGGCTCCGCCTTGGGGATGCGCAGCTGCTTGCGGGCGTACGGCGTCCTCGGACGGCGGTCCTTGAGCGGAACCTTGTCCTCGGATGTGGTGGTGTCGAACACCACGACCACCAGGGGCCCCTCCCGGCCGGCCAGTCCGTAGAGGGAGGGACGCATCACCTCGTGGATGTACCGGGTTATCGGTTTGGCCTCCTCCTTGAGACCCGCCCCCTGGATGCCAAAGAGCCCACCCACGTCCGGGACCGACAGGTCCACCTGCTCGGGGATGCTCTCGGGGGCCTCCTCGGCTGTCTCCTCGGCCTGCTCGGCCGACTCGGCCAGGTCCGCGCCCTTGTCCACCTCGCCCGCGAGGGTCTGGATCAGACGGTCGTTGTCCGTCTCGCCGAGCTCGGCGGCGCGGCGGTCCACGTCGGCCTTGAGCACGGGGGTCGTGGGACGGAAGTTGCCGTCCAGCAGCGTGGTGCGCACCAGGGTCGGCACCAGGTCCGGCGACGCCAGCACGGTGTCGTCACAGACGGCCGCCGTACGGATCATCACCTCGTGGGCGCCGCTGCCGTCGTCGGCCTCGCCGGTGGTCCAGAACAGGTGCCAGCCGGCCCACAGCTCCCAGCGGGCGCGGTAGATGGCGCGTCCGTCGGGCAGCCCCACCAGCCGCTCCACATCGGCCGGGGCGGTGTCGGGGCTGTCGACCATCACGAAGGGCAGCTGCTTGCGGGCGTGCCAGAGGATCTTGTCGGCGTCGATGGGCACGTCGTCGTCGGCGAACAGCAGGTCGAGACGGACCACCCCGAACACCGGCTCCTCCAGCGCCGCGGGGCCGTCCAGGGTCGTGCAGATGGAGGTGGGGTCGACCGCGCCGAGTCCCTGGCGGAAGTGACCGGGCAGGTAGCCGTGCTTGTTCAGCACGCTCTCCCACTTGCCCGCCGTCGCCTCGACCAGCTCCTCGGGTGGGGCCTTCGCTCCCGGGTTGCTGTCGAAGATGGAGGTGACCTCCATGTTCACGTGGTCCAGCAGCATCCGGGTCTGCAGCTCGTC
>CAZITQ010000084.1:31970-36175 GCA_964542165.1 uncultured Rickettsiales bacterium | reverse complement strand
ATCCACGGCGAGAACCGCCTGATGGGCAACTCGCTGCTGGACATCAACGTGTTCGGGCGCGTGGCCGGCGACAACGCCGCCAAGTTCGCCGCGGGCGAGCACGTGGATTCGACGCTGAACCTGGACCACGTGGACGCGCACCACGCGGAGCTCGAGGCGGCCGGCATCGAGATGCCCGTCCGCTCCCCGGTGCTGCTCCCCGCCTACACCCCCGATCACATCCGGGTGAAGCAGCTGGCGACCCAGTACATGGGCAATTTCCGCTAGCGCTTCCGCCCACCCCGCCCCTCCACCCTCCGGAGAGGTTCGCGTCGAAGGTTCGCTTCGCTCCCTTCTCACCGATCACATCCCCCGTGGCCCTTTCGCCACGCGTTTGCTACCCTGGCACGCGCGCAAGTGGTATTTAGATCGCGCGGAATCCCCGTGAGTGGGGAAGGAGGACGGAACACATGTCGCATACGCGCAACGGATTCTCCTGGGGGACGGCAGTCCTGCTGGTACTGGCTGGACTGCTGGTGGGAGCGCAGCCGACGACGGCTGCGGCCCAGGCACTCAACGTCACCATGATGCCCCTGCCGGAGGTGGCGGCCGACGGACAACCCCGCGGGGTGAACTTCGTCGTGACCCAGGCCAACGGAATGCTGGCCAACGACGCGACCGTCACCTGGAGCCACGTGGACAAGGGCACGATCTCCGGCTGTCAGGCGGCTGGTGCCGGCATCCTGGCCTGCCTGTACACACCTCCCGCCGACGGCGCGGCCGGACAGGCCGTGATGATGCTCGACATCTCCGCGGGCGGGCAGACGGTGTCCAAGCACTTCACCATCCCGTTGACCGGAGCCGCCGCGGCAGCCCCGGCTCCGGCGCCGGTGGCTCCGGCCCCGGTGGCGCCCGCCCCGGTGGCGCCCGCCCCGGTGGCCCCCGCCCCGGTGGCCCCCGAGCCGGTGGCCCCAGCCCCGGCCCCCGTGGCCCCGGCCCCCGCGCCCGTCGCTCCCGCACCTGCGGTGACGCCGCCGGCGCCCGTGGCGGTACCCCCGCCCCTCCCGGCGACCTCCTACCTGACCGTCTCGGCCAAGCCCTGGGCCACCGTCTACCTGGATGGGGTGATCGTGGGCAACACGCCGATCAAGGAGGCTCCCATCGATCCCGGACAGCACACCCTGGTGCTGCGCTGTGGCCCCTGCGCCGAGCCCCAGGAGCGGCGCTACTCGTTCAACGTGACCGGCGGTGACACCTACACCAACGTCACCACGGACTTCACCTCGGTCCCGGCCACGGCCGCGGCGCCCCCGCCGGCGACCCCGGCAGCCACGCCCGCGGTCACCCCGCCGGCCACGCCTGCCACCACGCCCGCGACCGCCCAGACGGAGCTGAACAAGTTCCCGTACACCGGCCAGCCGTACCGCATGGGCCGGGTGATCGTCCGCTACCCGGTCATCGGGTACCGCTACAGCCAGGCCACCGGCGTGTGCCAGGGCGACCGTCCCTGCCCCCACTTCGTCGACCTGGACGTGTCCGGCCCCAACGGTTCGGGCCCCGTGGGTACCCCGGCGGCGATCGGTGTGCACGGGGAGTTCTTCCCCGTCGAGTTCATCGGGGTGGCGGCCTCGTACGAGACCTTCCGGTTCACCACCGACCACGCGGTGGTCCACGAGGACGGCTCCGAGGGCACCTTCGGCGACGCCATCAACCGGGTGTCGGTCGGCGCGCGGGTCCGCCTGCCGCTGCTGAACAACCGGGCCCAGGGCCCCCTCGACATCATCGCGGACATCGGCTACGCCGGGCAGGACTTCCTGTACTTCGAGACCACCGACGTGGAGAACGCCTGGACCTTCTCCAACCTGTGGGCCAACGGGGTCCGGTTCGGATTCGGCGCCCGCTTCCAGGCGGTCCCCGGAGCCGAGATCCACGGATCCTGGCACGGCACGGCCGTGGGTTCGGGCCTGGTCAGCCACGAGGCCGACTTCGGCGTGAACATCCGCGTGTACAAGATGATCGCCGTCGAGCTCGACTGGCTGCTGGTCTCCCGCTCGGTGACCGTCGCCAAGTCCTACGCCCAGGAAGAGACCGCCGCGGTCTCCGACTTCGGCACCGGCCTCGGCATCGGCGTCGGCGCGGTATTCTAGGATCGCGACGGGTCCTCCCCGCCTCTTTTTGCCTCCGTATTATCTTCGGTAGACCTTCCGCCAGGGTTCTCGCCCGGTCCGAAGTGCGTCGTCGAGCGCCGCGTGGGCGGCTCGGACGGCGAGGTCGGCGCAGTGGCGGTGGCCGGCGTCCAGTCCGCCCAGCTCGTCGGACACGGCGTCGGCGTGGGTCCGGCGGCGGGCATCGGCGAGCCCGTGGCCGGTCAGGCAGGTGGTCGCGGCCGAGGCGCAGGCCAGGGCGTGGGCGCAGCCGGTGGCGAGGAAGCGAGCCTCGGTGATCCGGCCGTCACGGACGCGGACGAACACCTGGATCCGATCGTGACCGCAATCCGAGGCCGCGACACCGGTTCCGTCCGGCTCGTCCAGCTCCCCCACGAGTGCGGGCCGCACCAGGTGGCCGACGAACCGCTCTCCGAGCTGCTCGGTCAGGCGCTGGATGGCCGAGGGCTGATCCGGTGCCATGGAGATCCGCCTTTCGGCGGCGAAGTGTAGCCGGAACCGGGCCAGCCCTCTACATTGGGCGCTGCAAGGGTCGACCGGAGGAACCCCGTGCGCGTCACTCGATGGATCCCGCTGCTCCTCACGCTCCTCGCCGGGCCGGCATGGGCGCTGCCCCCGGGATTCGAGGTCGAGGAGGTGATCCACGACGAGGGCGCCCCGGTGTTCTTCGACTTCGCACCGGACGGGCGCATCTTCTTCAACGAGTACTTCACGGGTCAGGTGCGGGTGATCGACGCAGGCGGGAGCCTGGTCGAGGAGCCGGTGGCGTCCTTCGACGACGTGGAGGTCTACTTCGAGCGCGGCTTTTTGGGCCTGGAGCTGGACCCGGACTTCGACGACAACCACTACCTCTACGTCTATTACTCGTCCACGGACGGTACCCACAAGCTCGTGCGAATCCGCGAGGAGGACGGCGCCGGCGCCGAGGTCGTGGTCCTTCGCGACGACCTGCCGCTGATGGGCCAGGGCAACCACAACGGCGGCCCCATCGTCTTCGGCCCCGACCGTTCGATGTACCTCTCCATCGGCGAGCTGTCGGTGGACACCAACGCCCAGGACCTCGAGATCGAGGCGGGCAAGATCCTCCGGATGGACCGGGACGGGCTGCCGCTGCCGGACAACCCCTTCGGCGCCGACTCCACGGTGTGGGCCTACGGCATCCGCAACACCTTCGGGCTGGCGTTCAACCCCCTGACCGGCGAGCTGTACGGCTCCGAGAACGGCCCGACCTACGGCGACGAGATCAACCGCATGATCGCCGGCGGCAACTACGGCTGGCCCCAGTGGACCGGAGCGCCCGGGGTGGAGGGATTCGAGGACGCGATCTACGCCTGGGACGAGGCGGGCATCTGCCCCACGGGGATCGTGGTCTACTGCGGCTCCGCCTACCCCGAGGAGTACCTCAACGACGTGTTCGTGGGCACCTGCGACCCGGGCCGGATCCGCCACTTCGAGATGAACGACGAGGGCACGGACGTGTTCGACGAGGACCCCATCTGGTACGTCCAGCCCCAGGACGAGCTGTCGTACGACCAGGCCTACATGGGGGTCCTCGACCTGGACATCGGCCCGGACGGTCTCCTGTGGTTCTCCACCGCCATGGGCATCTACAAGGTGACCTACGCCGGCGCGCCCGCCGGCCCGGACGTGGACTGCGACCTGTTCGACGGGGAGTTCCCCGGCGTCGGCGGCTGGGACGACGACGACACGGGCGACGATGACACGGGGGACGACGACGTCACGGGGGACGACGACTCGTCGGACGTGGTCTACAAGAAGTGCGTCTGCGACGCCTCGGGAACCGGCACCCCCTGGGTCGTCGCGATCCTCTCGGCTGGCCTCCTCCTCCTGGCCCTCCGACGCCGCGGCGCGGCCGGGCATCGAGATGCCCGTTGACACCCGCGGGGAACCGGCGCATCTTGGGACCGTCTCGCGGAGGTAGATGGCTTCATGCGTAGCGTCACCGATGTCGTTTTCCGGTCCGGCAGCTTGCTGCCGGCGAGGGGTGGTGGATGAGCACCTGAAGGCACGCGCGAGCGCCAGGGGCCCCGCCCCCACACA
>CAZITQ010000084.1:19446-31960 GCA_964542165.1 uncultured Rickettsiales bacterium | reverse complement strand
ATTCGAAATCTCCCGCGCCCAAAGATGCCGATGCTTCCTTCAAATGACGCCGGGGCGCCGGGGCCCCCCCCCCGGGGCGGGGGGGGGGGGCCCCTGGCGTTTGGGGCACAGAAAGGCGAGGGTAGGGTCATGTCACGCGGAAGTGGATGGAGAGCGATCATCGTCCTGGCGACGCCGGTCGTGATCTCCAAGCTGAGCTTCACCGCGATGGGCATCGTGGACACGGCGATGGTGGGTCACCTGGGCCCGGCGGAGCAGGGATCCGTCGGTCTGGCGACCACCCTGATGTTCACCCTGTACGTCTTCGGGCTGGGGCTCGTGGGCGTGGTGAACACCTATGTCTCGCAACATCACGGCGCGGGCAAGCCCGAGCGCTGCGGCGAGGACCTGGGCGCGGGCCTCCGGATGGCCGTGGTGATCGGATCGGTGACCTGGGGCGTGCTGATGCTCTCGGCGCCGGCCTTCCGCTGGGTGGGTCTCGGCGAGGCCACCTGCGAGCTGGGCTACCGCTACATGTTCTTCCGCGGGCTCGGCATCGCCGGCGTGTTCGGTTACTGGGCGTACAACGGCTACCTGGAGGGCCTGGGCCACACCCGGATCCCGATGTTGATCACCATCGCGGCCAACATCGTCAACATCGCCCTGGACTACTCGTTGATCTTCGGGATCGGGCCGATCCCGGCGATGGGCGTGGATGGCGCTGGGCTGGCGACCGCACTGAGCAACCTGTTCATGCTCGCCTGCTTCGTGGCCGTGGTCCACGGGAGACCGCTGTACCGGGAGTTCGGTGCCCCCGCGGTGACCGCGGCGGTGAGCTGGGCCCGGATGAAGGGCATGGTGCGCGTCGGCCTGCCGATGGGCTTCCAGTTCTTCTTCGAGGTGGGCGCCTTCTTGGCGATGACGATCATCATCGGCTGGCTCGGCGACGTGGCCCTGGCCGCCAACCAGGTGGCCCTGAGGCTGATGTCCATCAGCTTCATGACCGCCTGGGGGATCGGAATCGCGGCCACGACCCTGGTCGGACGGCACCAGGGGGAAGGGGAGCCGGAGCTGGCGGCCCAGGCGGGCCGGCGGACCATCGCCCTGTTCCTGGTGGTGGGGACGTTCTGCGCGCTGCTGTTCAACGTGGCACCGTGGACGCTGGTGCGGCTGTTCTCCCCGTACCCCGAGGTGCAGCAGGCCGCGGTGCAGCTGCTGCTGGTGGCGGCCATCTTCCAGATGTTCGACGGGGTGAACATGGTCTCCTACGGTGCCCTCAAGGGCGCCGGGGACACCCGCTGGCCCCTGTACGCGGTGATCGTCGTCAGCTGGGGCGTGGGCATCCCGCTGACCTATGTGCTGGCCATGCCGGTGGGCTGGGGTGTCACCGGCGCGTGGGTCGCCGGTACCGTGATGATCGGTCTGGAGGCGGCGCTGCTGTTCGGGCGATTCCACGGCGGCAGATGGAAGACCATCCGGCTGGTGGAACCCGACCAGCCCGAACCCCCCGCCGCGCCGCGCATGGACACCCGCGGAGCCACCACCACCGGCCAGGCCCGCAAGACCGCGTAGTCGAGCTGGGGGGGGGGCCCCGGGCGCCCCCCCCCCCCCCCCCCCCCCCCCCCCCCCCCCCCCCCCACCGAAACACCAACCCCCCCCACCCGCCGTGGCACCCCACACCCTACCGCTCCCCGGAACGGGTTGACGCGATCGCCGTCAGCGTGGAGGATTCGCCTCGATTGCGCGCGGTCGCGCGCGGGAGGGTGTCGGGTGCGAGGCCTCGTCCGGGGGATCATCGCCTTTCGCTGGCCGCTGCTGGTGGCCCTGGTGCTGCTCAGCGCCGCGGCCACGGTCCTGGTGGTCCGCGGCCTCCGGTTCGATTTCAGTCCCCGCTCGCTGTTTCTGACCCACGACGAGGAGATCGAGTACATCGAGGAGTTCCGCGCCCGCTTCGGCGCCGAGGACGCGAGCTTCATGGTGCTCCTCCACGCCGAGCCCGATCAGCTGTGGAGCGAGGAGGGGCTGACCCTGCTCGGACAGCTGACAGAGGCCCTCGGGGCGCTGGAGAACGTGGCCGAGGTCACCTCGCTGACCAACGTCTGGGTCCCCCTGCGCCACGACGACGGCAGCATCGAACACGCCCAGCTGCTGGGCAGCCTGGATCCCGAGTCCATCGCCACGGCCCGCCGGACCGCCACCGAGAGTCCCCTGCTGCTGCAGCGGCTGGTGAACGGGGGGGGGGACACCACGGTGGTCGTGGTCCGCGTGGGGGGGGGGGTGGGGGGGGCGCTCGCCCCCCGGCCCCCCCGGGGTGCGGGCGCCCCCGGGGTGGGCGACCTGATCCAGCCGCCCTACGAGGGCGTGGCCATGGGCCTGCCCCAGGCCCAGCGGGAGTACGCGATCCTCCTGCCCCGCGACCTGCTGCGAAACTCCATCCTCAGCGTGATCCTGATCTCGATCTTCATCTGGATCCTGTTCCGTTCCTGGAGCGCCATCGCGGTGTCGAACGCGGCGGTGGGCATGGCCCTGGTCTGGGTCCTGGCGCTGATGGTGCTCACCGACCACCCGGTGGACATGGTCAACTCGGTGATCACCTCCCTCGTACTGGTGATCGGGGTCTCCGAGGCGGTGCACCTGCTCACCCGGTACCGCGAGCTGCTGGCAGCGGGCAAGCCGCGCGCCGAGGCCCTCCGGATCGGTGTGAGCCGGGTGGCCCTGGCCTGTCTGCTGACCGCGGTCACCTCGGCGGTGGGCTTCGCGTCCCTGTACACCGCCAAGATCACGGTCATCCGCGTGCTGGGGATCTTCGCCGCCACCGGGATCATGTTCGCCTTCGTGACCGCGATCATCCTGGTGCCCGCGTGCTTCACCTTCCTGCCCGCCCCACCGGCGGAGGGCCCCGGGATCGCGAACCGGGGGCTCACCGGGCGGTGGACCGACTGGGTGGGCAGCTACGTGACCTCGGACCGGGGCCGCAAGGTGACCTGGGTCGTGAGCCTGATCGTCACCCTCGTCTCCATCGTCGGCATCACCCGCCTCGACGCCAACAACTTCCTGCTCGAGGAGATGTGGCCCCACAATCGCATGCGGGTCGCCAACGACTTCGCGGAACAGAACTTCGGCGGCGTGCTCCCGGTGGAGATCGAGATCACCGTGCCCGAGGACGGGGGCATGCTCGAGCCCGAGGTGCTGCAGGCGACGCTGGCGCTCCAGGACCATCTGGACCAGGACCCCTACATCGCCCGCGGGCTCTCGTTCGCGGATCTGGTGGCGGAGGCCCACCTGCTGGCCACGGGCGACAAGGCGGTCCCGGACTCCGCGGCCCAGATCGAGCAGGAGCTGTTCCTGTTCTCCCTGTCCGGGGACGTGAATCCCGTCGAGCAGTACGTGGACCCCGAGTACCGCCACGCGCGGATCTCGACCTCGGCCCTGGACTGGGGCTCGGACCACTTCAACGAGTGGCACACGGAACTGGACGCCAAGGCCTCCGAGGTCTTCCCCGACGGGGTGGACGTCCACGTGACCGGCGCGATCCTGATCGCCAACAACGCCCTGTCCCACATCGTGGGCGACACCTTCCGCAGCCTGACCACCGCGTTCGTGATCATCAGCATCCTGATGAGCCTGCTGTTCCGGTCGGTGAAGATCGGGGTGCTGGCGATGGTGCCCAACCTGCTTCCGCTGATCGTCACGCTGGGGGTGATGGGCTACTGCGGGATCACCATCCGGACCTCGATGGTGCTGATCTTCGCCCTGTCGCTGGGGGTGGCGGTGGACGACACCATCCACATCCTCGCGCGCTACCGCCAGGAGCTGGAGGTGGACGGCGACATCGCCGGGGCCCTGCGACGGTCGGTGGCCACCACCGGCCAGGCCATCGTGTTCGCCTCGACGCTGCTGGTGGCGGGGTTCTCGATCTTCCTGTTCTCGTCGTTCTACGGCCTGTTCCAGTTCGGCTTCCTGGGCGCCATCACCATCACCACCGCCCTGCTGGCCGACCTCTTCCTGACCCCCGCGATGATCCAGACCTTCGGATTGCGGGTGAAGGGAGTGGGGGAGCGCCGGGCACAATCCAGCTAGGACATCCCTGTCCGCCCCTTGCCGTCCAGGTTTGTTACCCTATCTTGGAAAGCAGGACTCTACCCAAGATTCGGAGAGAGACATGTCCTGGTTCCGACGGCTGGCGATTCCGATGACGTTTCTGTTGGTCGCCCTGTTCCTGGTCCCCGCGGTGGGGTGCAAGACCACGAAGGTGCACAAGGAGCACGAGGACAACCCCTACGTGCCCGAACCGGATCCCAATCCGGATGGTGGGCCCGGGCCCCGGCCGCCCAGCGCGACGCCCGCGCCGTAGGCACCCCCGGGGGGGTCACTCCGCAGCAACGGTCCCTTCGACGAACTGCCTCCGCCAGGCCTCGGTGCTCAGGCGCGCCCCCGTCGCCTGCTCCACCAGCTGCAGCCACCCGAGTCGCGCTCCTGGCGCGGTGTAGCGACCGACCAGCCATTCGCCCACGCGGACATCGCCGCGGTAGGTCGCCGACCGCACGTCCTGACCGATGTGATCGGCGAGCGCAGCGGCCACCTGGGCCGCCACGAAGCTCCCCACGGCGTAGTTGTTGTAGTAGGTGGCGCTGGCCGTCGCCAGGTGGTACTTGCCCAGGGGATCGGGGTTGCTCCAGCCCTCGGGCCGCTTCAGGCCCTGGAAACGCTCCTTGTGGCGCCACCAGGCGTCGCCCCAGTCCTGGTCCGGGTTGGCGTAGATGTCCTTCTCCCAGTGATAGATGACCAGGCACCAGCGGGCGAAGATGATCTCCTGGGCCCTCACGGCCTTCCACGCCGCGTCGGCGGCCGCTCGGGCCTCCTCCTCGGGGACCCCCAGGAAGTGGGTCATCCAGTCGGCGGTGGACACCTGGCGTTCCAGTAGCATCGCCAGCGCCTCGGTGGTCTGGGAGTCCACGTCCAGCAGGAGGTAGGGCTGTCCCAGGTCGACCCCCTCGTAGTGCACGCAGTGTCCCAGCTCGTGCAGCAGGGTCGCGGTGCCCATGCGGTTCTGGGGGTTCGGTGGGAGCGGCAGGTTCATCAGCAGGATCGCCGTATCGGCCCGCTCCAGATCCATCTTGTGGGCCATCGCGTGGGGGTTCTTTCCGTCGCGCGGATGGAGGTCGGAGCGGGCGAGGATCGAGTCCGCGGGCATCCCGATCCCGCGGAAGAACTCGGCGGCGTCGGCCACCACCTGCTCGTGATCCCGCCTGCCGTACAGGGCATCCAGGTCCACTTCGTACAGCCCCGGGGGCACGTCCTGGAAGTAGGGATTGCCATAGTGCCAGGGCATCAATTCCTCGACCCCGATGCCAAAGCGCTCGGCCAACACGGGGTCGATCTCGTCACTCTTGAGCTGGCGGAAGGGCTCGTCGGTGGCGGCCTCGACCTCGGCGAAGAACGCATCCAGCCACTCGGGATCGAAGTCCTGGCTGCGCAGGGCGAGCTCGACCCAGTCGGCGTAGCCCAGCTCCCGGGCGACCTCGTTGCGGATTCCCACCAGCTCCCGGTGCAGCAGTAACAGGGGCTCGCCCACCTTCTTGGAGGCCTTCCACGCCTCCTCCAGCAGGGCTCCGTCCCGGCTGGACGTCATGGTCCGTTCCACGTCGGCCATGGACCAGCTCTCGTCGGCCACGTCCATGCGGTAGGAGGTGAAGATCCAGTCCACCTGATTCTCGATCTCGTTGATCCTCGCACGGGATCCGTCCGGGATCTGGTGCCGCAGATAGAGCCGCTCGAGCATCTCGAGCTGGCGTCGCAGCTCTTCGTCGACGAGGGAGGGGTCGGCCAGCAGGGCGCGGATGCGGCCGAAGCGTCCCGCGTCCGCGAAGACCCCCCGCATCCGGCCGTCGATCTCGGTCTTGCGGGCGAACGCATCCTCGCTACCGGTGGTCATGGCCTCCCAGAACGCGTCGCCGCTCTCCAGGTACAGTGGGCGATAGAGCTGGACGTGCTCGCCGACGAGCTCGGCCGCCGCGAGGTCCGCCGCCGGGATCGGGGGAGGGGGCTGCTTCGACTTGCCCTCCTTGGCCTCCGCTCCGACGGGGGCGAGCAGGAAGAGGGCGGTCAGCAGGATCGATCCGGCGAGCACTGAGCTTCGCATCACGGCCTCCAGGGTGCGAGAGTATAGTCGGGGCTGATAGGGTTTGACCCGTCCGGGAGCAGAGATGACACACAGACCGACCTTCACCGCCCTCCTCGCTGCGCTCTCGACCGTGGGTCTGTGCGGCTGCTCCCACCTGGACCGCGACCGGATCCTGATCGCCCTGGGCGCCTCCTTCGAGGGCGGCTCCGAGGCGGCGGTGCTCGAACTCAGGGTCTGGAGCCGGCAGGCGGAGTGCGACGAGATCCTGTTCGAGGACAACGAGGCCTGGATCGGCTGGTCCCACCTGGCGCGGAGTCAGGAGTACGGGGACAACTTCCGGATCGGGGAGCAACTCAGCCTGGACCAGACCTTCGTCACCGGCAGCGACGATGGCCGCCTGGTCTACTACTCCTTTGGCACCGTGGCCGAGATCGCCGATCGCTACGGCAACATCGTGGTCGAGCTGGGCCCGGGTATGCGGACCGCTGCGTTCTACACGGCCAACGACACCGCGGTGGTCGAGGGCCCGGACGGGTTCCTGCTGGTGACGCTGGTCGATCGCACCTGGACGCAGCTCGACGTGGAGGGCACCGGTCCCAGCTTCGAGCCGGGGGGCGACGGTCTGGTCTACGGACGGGACGCCGGGGTCTACGTCTACGACTTCGAAGACGAGTCCGAGTACGCCCTGGGCGAGGGCATGTGGCCCCGCTACCTGGACGACGGGCGGGTGCTGGCCTACCGCGACGGCAACGACGGGCCGGGCCTGTACGCCATCACCCCGGGGGCCGGTGGGTGGACCTACTACGGCGACCCCGACCCCGGCGCCATCGGCGCGCCCTGGTGGAGGCTGGCGCCGGACGGTCAGCGCATGCTGGTGGACACCGGCGATGGTGGGTACACGGTCCAGGCCTGGTCCGGATCGGGAGAGACGGACTGGCGCTACGACAGCGAGCTGTTCTGCGAGATCTGACCCCCGTCAGGGGCGTCCGAAGAGGCGGTCCGCCAGGTCACGCGCCGACCGCAGGTTGGTGAACTGGCGACCGGGTACCAGCCTCGCCTCGGTCGCCCCGTCCGCACCCGGAGGCAGGTCCGCGATGGGAGGCAGGGGCTCGCCGGGCTCGTCACCGAACCACCGGTAACGCAGCGAGAGCCGGTCCCGGCCCCGATCGTCGGCCAGCACCCAGATGACGCAGGCATCGGGCATGTCGGACATGCTCAGGGGGACGGGCAGCTGGCTGATGGAGGTGTTGGCCGGCGTGGCGAACAGGGCCACCCGCCGCGAGACGCCGTCCAGCTCCAGGACCAGGGCCGCGGAGCTCCCCGCGGGTTCACCGCGGTACACGGCCATCTGCTCACCCGCGCGCCAGACGACCTCGCTCAGCTCGGCCAGGAAGCGGTACTCGATCGCCTGCTCGAAGGGGCCGCGAACGATGGACACCCCCCCGGGGAGGGGGCCGCGCCGTCCATCGGCGCGCCGCCGCCCTGTCCGCGCCGGCCGGGGCTCGCGCGGAGGTCTCGCCGCCGCGGCGGCCACGTCGTCCGGCCAGCTCGCCGCGTCGGTCAGGATCGACATCACGGCGTCGATGCCTGCGGTGCCGGGGTCGATCCTCGCGTGGTGAGGCCGCCCACCCACGAAGACCCCCGCCGGCCATGGAAGGGCGCGAAGCAGGCGAACCAGGTCCCGGTTGCGATCCGGTGAGGTCAGCAACACGGTCTGCTCGTCCGGCACGATCACCCGCAGATCCACGTCCGTGAAGCGACTCTCCACGCGGCGCGGGAGGTAGCCCACGTCCTGTCCGCGGGCGTCCACGACGACCACCGAGCTGCCGCCGAACTCGAAGTTCGGATGCTCGGTCTCGAACACCAGCGTATCTGCCGCCGCCTCCCGAGCGCGATGGGCGGCGATCTCCTCTCGGTCCTCGTCCGCCAGCTCCTCGTCCGCGGCCAGTCGTCGCAGGACGTCGGGCTTGCAGCGGCCGATCTGGGCGCTCAGCAGGGAGTGGCAGTCCTGGAGCCAGGCATCGTCGGACTCGGCGCCCGCGGGGATCGCGGTCAGCCGGGCCACCTGCTCCTGCTCCATCTCGATCGCCCGGGCCGCCAGCTGGGCGGGCGAGCCGTCGGGCTCGGCGTCGTGGAGGAAGGAGAGCCCGTCCAGAGAGTCCACCTCGTCGAGCAGGTTCTGCCGCGTCGTGTGGTGGTCCACCCAGACCACCGGAACGCCACCAGTGAGGATCTGCCTCGCCGCGCCAATGGCCGCTGGCCGCACCGGCACGTTGCCGATCAGTACCTCCTGCACCGGCAATCCATCGGTGATGGCGTCGGCCAGGGCCTGCAGGTCACGGGCGAGGCGCCTGGCGCCGGTGAAGCGGATCTCCGCCTCGGGTCCCCGGCCGCGGAGGAAGACGCAGGCGGTCACCATGCCTTCCACGTCTCCGTGGACGAAGACCACCGGCCGCTTCTCTTCCCAGCTCAGGTCGCGGATTGACACGAATGCATCGCGATCCATGGGCGGTACCTCCCCAGTACCTGGTGTCCCCTCGGGTGAGCGATGATACTAGGACCGTGCCGCCGACACCAACCCTTCCTCACCGCGAGTTTTCCCAGGGCCCGCGGGGGTTGGCGCCCCTCCTGCGCGTCCTGGTGGAACGCCAGTGGCCCGGGGCTGCGTCGGACACCCAGCCAGCGGGGGGGGAAGCCGCCTCGATCCGGCACACGTATCGCGCGCTCTGCCGCCGGGTGATGTCGGCTGCAGCCGCTGCGCTGGCGGAGATTCGCGGCCTGGGACGCGGGTTCCACCGGTCGCACCTCGCCTCGGCCGCGGGCGGGGGTCCCGGGGATTCCCGTGGCCTCGGAGCCGTCGTCGCGCCCCTACAGCACCTCTTGAACCGGTGGCCGACCGCTCCGGGATGGCCGCCGTCGGCAGCCGAGGTCCTCGGTGCGATCTACGAGGCCCTCCTGGACCTGGACCTGGTCCAGCGAGAGGGGACCTGGCATCTGGTGGGGTGGGGGGGGCGCCGCAAGCGGGCGGGCGCCTACTATTCGCCCATCGACCTGGTCCGGCCGACGGTCGCCCGCGCGCTGGGGCGCCGGGGTCCGGAGGCGGGCCTGCGCTCGCTGGACCTGCGGCTCTGCGATCCAGCCATGGGCACCGGCGTCTTCTTGATCGCCGCCCTGCGGCAGCTGGTCCGGGAGGGGCTGCCCGCCCCGGAGGTGGCCGAGCGCTGTCTGTTCGGTGTGGACCGGGACCCCCTGGCCGTGGACCTGGCGCGGGCCGCGCTGTGGATCGAGGTGGGAGAGGTGGACTGGCCCGCGGACGCCCCGAACGAGCACCTGCGGGTCGGGGACAGCCTGGTGGGATCCCGGTCGACCACCTCGGGCCATTACCCCCTGGCCGCCTGGTATGGCGCGGGCGCTTCGCCGGGGGTCAGGGAGCTGCGAGGGGGGCGGCTGCGCCGGGAGCTCGTCGAGCGAATCCGGGGGGGCGCAGCGTCGGAGATCCGGGATGACGGGGACGTGGCGCGACGTGCCGACGCCTGGTGCGCGACCTGGTTCTGGCCGCAGGACCACCTCGACGCCGCCCCGGGGCCCGCGGAGTGGGGTTCGCTCCCCCGGGCCACGGCCGAGCTCGTCGAGCGCGTCGCCCGGCGGCGCAGGTTCTTCCACTGGGAACTCGAGTTCCCCACGGTGTTCGAGCAGGACGGCTTCGACGCCGTGGTCGGCAACCCCCCCTGGGAGATCCGCAAGCCCAACTCCCGGGAGTTCTTCTCGAGGATCGATCCGGACTACCGCGAGCTGGGCAAGCAGGGTGCCCTGGCCCGTCAACGTGAGCTGTTCGACGCCCATCCTGGACTCGAGCGCCGCTGGCGGGCCCACCGGACCGAGCACCGGGCGACGTCGTGGTTCCTGCGAGCCTCGGGGTGCCCCTTCGGGGATCCGACGGCCGGCGGACGCGCCATCGCCCTGGACCGCTCTCGGGTCCGCAGCGCGGAGCTGCACGCCCGGTGGCGAGAACAGCGCGGCGGGGCCGGGAGCGGGGGCGATCCCTACCGACTCCAGGGCAGGGCAGACGGCAACTCCTACAAGCTCTTCCTGGAGCTGGCCCTGTGGCTGCTTCGGCCCGGCGGGCGCCTCGGGCTCCTCCTGCCGTCGGGGCTGTACACCGACCGGGGGTGCGCCGAGCTCAGGCGGGAGCTGCTGGACCACAACCGCTGGGAGTGGCTGTACAGCTTCGACAACCGGGACGGCATCTTCGACATCCATCGGTCCTACCGCTTCGGGCCGGTGGTGGTGACCCGGGGCGGACGGACCACCGCGGTCCGGGCGGCCTTCCAGCGCATCGACCCCTCCGACTGGTCGCGGGAGCGACCCCCGGCGCTGGACTACCCGCGGGAGGTGATCTCCCGGCTGAGTCCCCGCTCGGACGCCCTGCTGGAGCTACGAGACCGCCGGGATCTGCGAATCCTGGTGGGCTGGAGGGGCCACCCCGTGGGGGCGGCGGGCGGTCCCCCGGTCGAGTACTCCAGCGGCTTCCACATGACGCGGGATTCGGGGCGTTTCCTCCGCGTCGCGGACGCGCGGGCCGCGGGCCTGCGGCAGGACGTCTACGGCCACTGGCTCCGCGGCCCCTGGCGGCCGGCATCCGCGGGCGCGGCAGAGGACCCCGACCTGATTCCCGCGCCGGATGGGGAGGCCTTCCTGGCGCTGGAGGAGGTGGAGGATGTGGCGCTGCCGCTGGTCCAGGGGGCGATGATCGGCATCCTGTGCTCCAACGCGTCGGCGCACGCCTCGGGGACGGGGCACCGGACACGCTGGTCCACCACCGCGCGCCCGGATGAACGGGTCGCCCCCCAGTTCCTGGTGCGCGCGCGGGAGCTGCGCCGGCGTTCTTCCCGGACGCGGGGGCTGAGGACCGTCTTTCGGGCGCTGACCAACGCGACCAACGAGCGCACGGTCATCGCCAGCCTGCTGGAGGACGGACCCTGCGGGAACTCGCTGGGATTGTTGAAGGTGGGGGACGGGGGATTTGCGATCCAGGCCTGGTCTGCGGCGATGCTCGGCAGCCTGGTCTTCGACTGGACCCTGCGGCAGCGGCTCGCAGGCACCAACCTCAACGCCCACTTCCTGTGGGAATCCCGGTGGCCCCAGCCGGACCCGGAGCTGCTGGAGCCCCTGCAGGTGATGGTGGCGCGCCTCACCCACGCCGGATGGCGACACGCGCCCCGATGGTCACGCCTGGCCCGTTCGCTGCCGGCGCTCTCATCCGTCTCTCCGGCATCCCTGTTCGCCGTCGAGCCCAGGGCCCGAGTCGACCTCCGGGCCGCCATCGACGCGCTGATGGCGGACGCCTGCGGACTCACGCCCGACGATCTGAGATGGATCCTCCGGGATTGTGGACACCCGGTCTCGAGGCTGGGGGCCCCCGCGTTCCGTCGAGGCCTGGATCCCAAGGGGTTCTGGCGCGTCGACCGGCGCGCCGCGCCACAAGATCGGCTCCCGACCCTGGCATTGCAGGCCCACGACGAGCTGCAGCGCCTGGGCAGGCACGCGTTCGTCGAGCGTCACCTCCGTCCGGCCGGGGAACAGGACGGTTCGGAGGGCTGGCGGGAGTGCGAGCTCCACGCGCGACGGGTCGAAGGTGTGCGCGCCCTGGCCGGTCTCGATCGCGTCCGGTGAAATGTTCCCCCCCGCCCGCCCGTAGGAACAGATCGGCGGCCGGCCCCACGGGGGTGGTCGTGGCCGCAGGAGGACCCGAAAGATGAGCAGACTCAGCGACCTTCGCGCCAGCCTCGAGCGCGAGTTCCTCGACATCGAGAACCATCCCGACCTCACCGCGGACGAGAAGGTCCAGCGGGTGATCCGGGTCTGTTCCGCCGGCGCCGCGGCCGTGGCGATCCAGCCGGTCCCGATGGCGGATTTTGCGCTACAGCTGCCGATACTGGGCTACATGGGCTACAAGATCGGCCGCATCCGGGGCGTGGACATCCGCGAACACCAGGCGGATCGCCTCACCGGGGAGATCCTGGCCACGGTGGGCATGACCTTCGCCACGCGACAGGTCATCGTGGGCCTGTACAAGACCGCGTTCCCCTTCGTCGGGGCGCTGACCACCTTCCCCCTGATGTTCGGCCTGATCTACGCGGTGGGCAAGGTCATGGACTACTACTTCCGCGCCCAGGCCGCGGGTGAGAACGTCACCCGGGAGACCCTGTCGGAGGTGTTCGCCGGGGCCCGCGAGGAAGGCGAGCGCGAAGGCAAGAAGGTCCAGGCCGAACGCACCGAGAAGGTCAAGGTGAAGGCGGAGAAGAAGAAGGCCGCCGCCAAGAAACCCAAGAAGAAGACCGGGAAGAAGAAGGCAGAGAAGAAGGCAGAGAAGAAGGCAGAGAAGAAGGCAGAGAAGAAGGCAGAGAAGAA
>CAZITQ010000084.1:0-19346 GCA_964542165.1 uncultured Rickettsiales bacterium | reverse complement strand
GGCGGAGAAAAAGGCCCGAGGAAAGAAGACCGAGAAGAAGAAGGCTGACAAGAAGAAGTCCGAGAAGAAGAAGGCCGACAAGAAAAAGTCGTAGCCCAGATTCGAGCTGCGAGGGCACTCGGCATGCCCCCGGTGTCTACACTACGTGCAGCCCAGTACCCTCCGCGGTGATCTTCTTGCGCACTCCCCGGCTCTCACGCGACCCGAGGCTTCCAGATTGTGCCGACGACGGGGTATTGTGGGGTCGAGAGGGGAGGCGCAAACTTGAGTACACGTATTCTAGCAACGGGGAGGATGTGCGCCTGGCTGGCGGCATCGGCGTCGCTGCTCATCGGGTGCCCGACGACAACTCCGGACGACGACGAGACCTCTGATGACGACGTCAGCGGAGACGACGACACGACCGGGGACGACGACACCAGCGCCGACGACGATTCCTCGGGGGACGACGACTCCTCGGGGGACGACGACACGACGGCAGAGGATCTGGACGGGGACGGGTACGACGCGAGCGTGGACTGCGACGACCTGGACCCCGATGTCCACCCGGGGGCCGAAGAGGTCGATTGTGACAGCGTCGACAACGACTGTGACGGCGCACAGCGGCCGGAGATCCACGTGCCCGCGGCCTACCCGACGATCCAGTCCGGGATCGAGGCGGCGGTGGACGGAGACGTGGTCTGCGTCCAGCCGGGCACGTACGTCGAGAACATCGACTTCTGCGGGCTGGCGATCCGGGTCCTGGGGGTCGCCGGGCGCGACAGCACCGTGATCGACGGCAACGGGGTGGACTGCGTCGCCCGGTTCGAGCACGGAGAGGGGCCCGACTCGATCCTGGAGGGGTTCACCCTGACCGGCGGCGGCGGTGGCGTATTCGGCGCCGGAATCCATGTGGACTCCTCGAGCCCGACCTTGCTGTCCCTGCGGGTGACCGGGAACCAGGCCAGTGGTTGGGGTGGCGGTATCTACCTGCGGTACTCGGAGACCTCGGCGCGCGACCTCGAGGTGCAGGGCAACACCGTCAACGGCTACGGTGGCGGGATCGAGATCTGCTGGTGGAGCGACGTGGTGCTGGAGGACATCGAGGTCTCCGGGAACACCGCGTTCAACGGCGGAGGCATCGACGTGCAGGACTCCTCGTCCCTGCAGCTGCTCGGCGGCGTCATCTCCGGCAACACCACCGCCCCGCTGGGAGTGAACGGGGGCGGGCTGAGGATCGCGGAGTCGGCGGCGAACCTCTCGGACGTGGAGTTCATCGACAACGAGGCGTACTCCTCCGGGGGCGGGATCTACGGTGAGGAGGCCGAGCTCGTCCTCGCCGGCGTCGAACTGACCGGCTCCGTAGCCGAGCACGGGGCAGGGATCTACCTGGGGTACTCCCAGGTCGCGCTCTCGTCCGCCGTCGTGTCGGGCAACACCTCGGTCCCCCATCACAACGCCTCGGGCGGTGGGCTCACCCTGTTCTGGACCACGGCGGAGCTGACCGACGTGCTCGTGGCCGACAACCAGGTGACCGACGGGGCAGGCGGCGGAATCAAGACCTCCGGCTCACTCTCGTTCACGGCGACCCGCGTCGAGCTCCGCGGCAACACCGCCACGACCGGCGGCGGCGCCTATCTCAGCGGCGGTCAGTCCATACTGACCAACGTGCACATCGCGGGAAACGAGGCCAGCGAGCGCGGAGGCGGGCTCGTGTGGCACACCGACGGCGAACTGACCAACGTGATCGTGGCCGGGAACCGGGCAGGGACCGAGGGGGGCGGGTTCGCCAGCTGGGGGAATCACCTCGCGGACCTGACCCACGTGGCCGTGACCGGCAACACTTCGGATTCCGTGGGGGGAGGCCTGTACCTGGAGGGCACCTTTGCGACCCTCTCCGGTGTCGCCCTGTCGGGCAACGCGGCCGCGCAGGGGGGGGGCGGTCTGTGGACGGACGAGCACCTCGACCTGGTCATCGCCCACACCAACG
Organism: uncultured Rickettsiales bacterium; assembly: GCA_964542165.1. Taxonomy (GTDB): domain Bacteria; phylum Myxococcota_A; class UBA796; order UBA9615; family CAYRNR01; genus CAYTBN01. The sequence continues at coordinate 17,377 of CAZITQ010000084.1, read as the reverse complement.
CCTTTGGAAACACCCCCGAGGACTACCTGGCCACCGGCGATCCCTCGTGGAATCCCGCGGGCGCCGACGGCAACGGGTCCGCGGACCCCCAGTACCTGGATCTCGGGGATCCCGACCCCGCCCTGTGGGACCTCCACCTGGGCGTGTCGTCGCCGCTGATCGACGGAGGCAGCCCCGCCCTGGTCGATCCGGACGCGTCGGTCAGCGATATCGGCGCGTACGGGGGAAATGCCGCGGCAGGTTGGGACCGGGACGGGGATGGGTACCCCGAGTGGTGGCAGCCGGGACCGTACGACTCCAACACCTACCCGGCCCAGGGGTGGGACTGCGAGGACCGGGATCCCACGGTCCATCCAGGAAGTGGTTGCTAGTGTGCGTTGCCGTAGGTGGCCTCCCGCATCGACGGACCCCGTTGAAGCCGCCGACTACACCGACGGTGGTGTCGGCCTGAGAGCGTCGAGAAGCCCATATTCTACCAGTTGGTCGGGGTCTCGCACGCGTACTGTTCGTTGCCGTCGCACCCGGTCATGGTGTCTTCGGGATCGCTCGCGCAGTAGTCCCCGGAATTGTCGCCGCCCCCGCTGATCAGGTCTGTGTCGTCATCTTCATCCCAGTCCCCGCAGAGGAAGTCGTCGTCGTCTTCCCCGTAGATCGAGTCGGTTCCATCGCCGCCGTTAATCCAGTCATCGTCGTCACCGCCCCAGATGGTGTCGTCTCCGCCCAGTCCGAGGATCTGATCGTTGCCGGCTCCTCCCTCGATGATGTCGTTCGCGCTGGTTCCCCGGATCGCGTCCTCTCCAGCGTCGCCGTAGGCTTTCATCCGCAGGTTGCCGTACCCACCGATGCGGTCGCTACCCGCTCCTCCGTACGCCTCGTCCGATGAGCCCGAGCCGGTCCCGACCTCGATGTCGTCGCACCAGTAGGTCTCGTCGTGGCCACAGTCGGTCGCCCAGTCACTTCCGTAGACCGTATCGGCGCCGTCGCGGGTCCGCACCCACGCAGTTTCGTCCCAGTCCTCGACACCCACATCGAAGCCACATTCCTCCTCGTTCAGGCTCTCGCCCGCGTCGCAGTCATCGTTGTAGTGCTGCAAGCACACGTGGTCGTCGGCGTCATCCGTGTCGATGATGATCCGGTCGAAGGCAGGTCTCCGGAATCGCAGCAGAACAGAGTACTGTCCTGTTTCCCGAAGATGACGAAGTCGCTCCCATGGGAATACGCCCACACGTAGGCCACAGGATCCGATCCGTCGTCCTGGAGATCACAGCGGATGGCGCTCTGCTCGGCGTCATCACAGAAGAGGCAAGACGCGGTGGACCAGTTCCCCATGTCCGCGTCTGCGCAGCTCGCCGGGAAGGCCGCGATGTTCGCTGATGGAATCAGGGTTACCGAGATCGAGATCAGGCACAACAAGACACACCGATGCATGGGTTTCCTCCCCTTCGTCACGGTTCTTGAGTTTGCCGGGAGCCAACCAGAGGCCCCCCCCTCAGGATGAAGGCGCAGCACAAAAAAAAAAGATGCAATGATCGTTGTAGGCACCTCGAGGGGGATGGAACGCGATGTTCGGGACGACTCCCGCAGCTCGCTCGCTGCTCGGACTGCTCTGCTCCGCGATGCTCTCCTGCGCCGGGTGCCACGGGAATCCTCCGCCGAGCGATCCGCCGCCGGGCGGAGACGACGACGTATCGGCGGGGGACGACGACACGACCGCCTCGGACGACGACGTCACAGGGGACGATGACCAGGCAGACGATGACTCCACCGGGGACGACGATTCCTCCTCGTCCGGGGCCTGCGATGGCCTCGGGGCCGACTTGCGGGTGCCCCAGGACCAGCCGACGATCCAGGGCGCGCTGAACGCCGCCGTTCCGGGCGACAGGATCTGCGTCGAGCCCGGGATCTACACGGGGCAAGTGGACTATCTCGGCAAGGCGGTCGAGCTGTTCGGAGCCCATGGGGCCGCGGAGACGATCCTCAGCGGCGGCGGCAGCGGTCCGGTGGTGACCTTCGCTGGCGGCGAGGGGCCCGACTCCGTGCTGCGGGGCTTCACGGTCGCCGACGGGGTGGCCGACAAGGGGGGCGGGATCTTCGTCCAGTGGTCGTCGGCCACCCTCGAGGACCTGGTCGTCCGCGACTGCGAGGCGAGCAACCGCGGGGGCGGGATCGCGGTCGACGGTGGCTCGGTCGACCTCCGCCGCTCCCGGATCGAGTCCTGCCTGTCCGTCCACTACGGCGGCGGGCTCGCCGCCCTGGATTCGTCGGTGTCGCTGACGGGGGTCTGGTTCGTGGCCAACACCGCATACTCCAGCGGCGGCGGCATGTTGGTCACCGAGTCCTTCTTCAAGGGCGAGAACGTGATGCTCTGGGGCTCCAGCGCCGGGCACGAGGGGGGTGGCGTGAACGCCGACGATTCCACCCTGGAGCTGTCCCACGTGGTCTTTGCAGGCAACACCGCGGATTCCTGTGGGGGGGGGCTCATGGCCACGACCACCGCTGTTACCGGGACGAACCTGGTGTTCGCCGGAAACGTCTGCGGCGGGACGGGGGGCGGCATCAAGACCAACGACTCGAACGGCCAGGCGACCCTCGAGCTGCGCAACGTGACCCTGGTGGGAAACGCCGCCGACGCCCCCGCCGGTGCGATCGACGGCGACGGCGTGGGAGGGAAGAGACTGGAGAGCGCGGTGGTGGCTCACAACAGCACCGGGTACATGTGTGGCGGTCTGAGGGGATCGCCGTTCATCCTCCGCTACAGCGATGTGTGGGACAACGTGGAAGAGCTGGAGAACTGCGTCGGCTGGTCCCCGCAGCCGGGGAACCTGGTGGGCAATCTCACCGCGGAACCGATGTTCGCCGACACGACCGGAGCGGATCCCGCGTCGTGGAACCTGCACTTGCAGACGGCTTCGGAGCTGGTCGACGCGGGCGACGCGTTCTTCCTGGATCCCGATGGGACGATCTCGGACATGGGTGCCTTCGGTGGCCCGGGTGCCGACGGCTGGGACCTGGACTCGGACGGGTACCCGTCCTGGTGGCAGCCAGGGCCCTACGATCCCGCCACCTTCCCCGCTCAGGGATGGGACTGCGACGACACCGATCCCGCCGTGTACCCGGGATCCGGATGTTGAGGGGACGGCTCGGACTCGCCAGTTGCCTCAACGGCGCTGTGCGCGCGTCCGCTCCCGGGGAGCCTTGACTCCCCACTCCACCAGCCGGAATGCATCGCTCTCGCCCGGGATGGCCACGGGTTTGCCGTACCGGGTCACGACACCACCGAGGGGCCGGTACCTGCGTCGTTGCAGCGCCTGGATGTAGCGCTGGGCGAACTCGGCGGGGCCGGTGCGTAGCAGCAGGATGTGTCCCCAGCTGTCCAGGGTCGTCGCATAGATCTCGACGGGGTAGCCCTCCCACCACAGCTGACGGTAGCGATCACCCCACCGATCTCCGCGCCGGTAGGTGCCGTGGTAGGCGGGCGCGGTGCCCGACGTCATCTGGTCGAGGAAGGACCACAGGGCGTTGACCCGGACCGTGGGCTCCTCGTCGTCCGGGGGCGGGCCGAACAGGGAGCGCTGGGCCTCGGCCGCGGGCTTCTCTTCCCTGAACCGGGGAATCGCGACCAGGACGAGCTCGTCCACGTCCGGCTCGCGCCGCCGCACGGCACCCGCAGCTCGGACCCGCTGGCAGTGGGGCGCAAGCCGACCCTGCAACTCACCCGCCGCGCGCATCGCCTGGGACAAGGGGAAGCTCATCTGTTCCGTCGGCCCCGGGGGTCCTCCCCCTCCAGCATAGCTCCGAAACCGCGAAAATCAGAACGCGTGCCCCAGGGTCGCGTACAGGGCGAAGGTCCAGCGGGTCTCTTCGCCGTCGGCGGTGAGCATCGCCTCGGGGGCGGTGCCGATGTCCAGGCGGGTCATGGTGACCTCGTTGAAGCACAGCCGTACGCCTCCCCCGAATCCCGGCTGGAGCGGTGGTCCGTCGCCGAAGGCACCCGGGGTGTCGACGCGCACGGCGTCGACCCAGAGCACCGGAGCGAGTCGCAGGAACAGCCAGTGGAAGAGCCTCAGACCGGGGGGCCGGATCCGGAATTCCAGGTGACCGAGGGCGCCGTACGGGCCCCGGAGGCGGCCCCGATCGAGTCCGCGCGCACCCCGCTCCCCGGTCATGGTCCGCTGCCGCGTCTCGAAGCCGGCGATCACCCCCTGCTCGTAGAACGGCACCGCCCCGAACGCCGCCTGGACCAGGAGCTCCGCCGCGAGGACCACGACCCCGGACCGGGGACCGAGGTACCCGCGCAGGTCGAACATGGTGCGGCCCCAGAGCCCCTCGGGGCCGACGTTCATCTGGGCCATACCCCGCAGGAGGCCGCCGCGGACCGGATCGACCCGCACGTCCCGGCCATCGACCTGGAGACCGACATCGGCGCCCAGGGTGGCCCCTCCCGCGACGCCCGTGACTCCCCCCGCCGCCGCGTCCTGCTCCAGCAGCGTCCCTTCACGGACGCCGAGCCAGACCCAGGTGAAGCCGATCCCACCGAAGGCCGACAGCCGGCCGGTCAACTGGCGCAGCAGCCGCGCGTCGGTGTGGACCTGGTAGTTGCGGAACCGGTGGTGGGCGTCGGGGACGCGGTCGTCGGAGGTGTCCATCGAGCGGTCGCGGACCGTGCCCTGGCCGAGGCCGAACCACCAGTCCCAGTTGCGGCCGGTGGTCGTCATACAGAATCGCGCCTCGGTGTCTCCGTTCGGGCGGGGGAACCACGAGAGCCCGAACTGGGACTCCCAGCCGATCTGGGTCGGCTTGAACTGGACGATGGCCCGCAGGCTGACCGCGCTCACGTGGGGCCGCGCGTCGCCCTCGAGCGGCAATCGCACCACATCCCCGAACACCCCGAGGCCCATCCCGTCGTCGGGGTTGTAGCCGATGGACGGCACCAGGGCCATCTTGTGACGCTTGGGGGCGGTGGACTTCTCACCCACCTCCTCGGCGGCGGGCTCGGTCTCCCCCCCGTCCTGCGCTCCCGCGTCGCGGACCACGATGAACAGCGAGACCAGCAGGATCACGACGGGCCAGTGGAGAGGACGGTGAGACAAGAAAATCAGTCGCCGCGGGGTTCGTCGTAGATCTCGATGAGCGTGGTGATGTCGATCTCGTCGGCCTCGATCACGTCCGGGAGCTCGCCGTCCTCACCGGCCCGGCGGGCGAGGATCTTGTCGGGAACATCGGTGTACGCGTCCCGCTTGTCGAGGGCGTAGACCACCGGCTCGCCGATGCCCTCGTACCAGACCGAGAACCCGTTTTCCCCGTCGGTCTCGATGACGATGTGTCCGTTGGCCACCCGCTGGGACTTGCCCGTGTACGGCTCGGGCCCCGCGAACAGGTACCCATCCCGCATCTCGGTCTGGTAGACGTCGCTGCCCGTGGGCCAGCCCGTCCAGTGGTTCTCCCACCCCAGCAGCCGGCGCACGGTGTACTCGTTGGGGTGGTGGTGGCCCTGGCCGCACGACACCACCGCGACCTGGGGGCGGGTGCGCTGGAGGAAGGGGTAGTTGGTGGACCACTGGGAGCCGTGGTGGCTGACCCGCAGGACCTCGAGATCCCGGAGCGAGTCGGCCATCGCTCCTTCGATGTTGTGGTAGTAGTTGCCCCAGCTCTTGTGGAAGTAACCGCTCAGGTCCCCCGCCACGAAGAAGTCGAACTGCTTGAAGTGCACGACCAGGGCGATCGAGAAGTCGTTCTGGCTCGTGGTGGAGATCCACTGGGGCTTGAGCACCCGGTCGTCCATCCCGTCCACCCGGGCACCCACGGACAGCACCTCGACCCAGATGTCGGGGCCGAGGTCGATCTGGCGCCCCTCGCCCAGCTGGTCGAAGGACAGGGTCTCCCGGGGTAGGTCGCGGACCTCGGCCCACTCGGCGTACACCGTGTCCAGCCCGCCGGCCGCGTCGTAGTCCAGCCCGCTGTCGAGGACCTTTTCGATCTTCACCCCGGGGGTGTCGTAGAGGTAGAAGAACCCGGTGTCCTTGCCCTCCCGGGGCCAGCCGATGTGGTCCTTGTGGTAGTGGGTCGCCACGAAGTAGTCGACCTTGACCTGGGGCCGTCCGGCGGGCCCGTCGTCCAGGAAGCGGCGGAGGTAGGGCTCGACCACGTCCCGGGCCTCGTTGCCCTCCATGGAGGTCTCCCCGGCGTCGACGATCATCAGCCTCCGATCGCCGTCCTCGTCCTCGGGACTCTCGATGACCGTGCAGTCCCCCTGGCCCACGTCCAGGATGTGGATCCGCATCAGGTCCGGGTGGGGTCCGCTCTTGTTCTTGGCGCCGGGACCGGCGCCAGCCGGGGCCACGAGGGCCACCGCGAGCAGGCAGATGGGGAGCAGGAGTCGTCTGGTCAAGGGCGATCCGTCCTTCGGTTGCGTCGCCAGCGCAGCAGGGCCAGGCCGAGCAGCACCGCCAACGCGGGGGGCCAGGGGCGGGTCTCCGCCGGGGACAGCCGACACGAGCAGTCGTCCGGCTCGCTCGCCGGCGGTGACTCGCAGTCGACGATCTCCCCGGGCGACCCGTACTCGCAATCGGTTCGGTCTGCGGATTGGAAGCACTGCACGTCGTCCGCCGCGCACCAGCGGGTCCAGTCATCGTTGAGCTCGGCCGCCGTCGACGGCGGCTCGGCCTCGAACTGCGCCGAGTGGCCCGGCTGGACCTCCAGGGCGGGCAGGTCGTACGTGATGGCGTCGATGACCACGTCCTCGCTACCCTCGTCATCGCCGGTCGGACAGGCAAGCTCGAGCGCCGCGGAGCGGTCGGTCACCAGCTTCACGTCGTCGTAGATCCACTCGTCGTACGCACAATCGGGCTCGGCTTCCGACTCCGGGTCCGCGTCCAGGCACCGGTTCCGTGCCAGCACGCGGGTCTCGCCGGGCCCCAGGAACAGGGGTGCTCCCCCGTCCGCGCGGAGCAGGGTGGCGGCCGGCTCCAGACCGCCGGACGGGGTGTGGCGCAGCAGGCACTCCTCCAGCCGCACGGCGTGGTCCGCGCTGTTGTGCAGCTCGATCCACTGCTCGGTGTCGCCCGGGTCGGCCATCAGCTCGGTGAACGCCACGTCGCCGGGCTGGGGCCGGGTCTCGACCCGGCACTGGTTCGTCTCTCCCGGGGTGCCGCTGGCCGTGTCCCCCGCCGAGTTCACGAAGGTGAGCTCCGGGGGTGGGAGGCACCAGGCGTCGGGCAGGTCGTCGTTGTCGGCGGTGGAGTACCGTTCGGGGCGCAGGGCGACCGCGCAGCCGTTGCCCTCGCAGTCCTCGGCGAAGAACGACCAGTCCATGGCGATGCTGTCCAGCACCACGTCGTCGCACACCAGGAAGAGGAAGAACGGCTCGGTGTTGCTGAACGACAGGAAGTAGTCGTAGGCGAACACGGCCGCCTGGGCGTCCTCGTCCCCCTCGTCACCCACCACGTAGTCCTCGTCGCGGGCGAACAGCAGGTGCTGCTCGGCCCAGACCGTTCCGACGCCGTCGATCACGTCCGACTGCTCCGCGTCCGCCGGGTCGGGGGACGGGCTGCGCAGGATCTCGCAATCCTCCAGGCTCAGGGAGTTGACCACGTACAGCTCGAACCACTCCCGGTAGGCGCTGCCGTCGGTGGGGGGAGCGACCATGATCTCGGTGAAGAACACGTCGCCGTCGGTGCGCTCCTCGTCGGCCTTGACCCGGCCCGACTCGCTCGCGGCGCCGAAGAGCATGGTGCAGATGAACACGGCCGCGATCACGCCCGCGATGTCGGCGGTCAGTGCGGCGGGGATGGTGTGGCGCAGGCGACTCACCTGGATCGCCCCGAAGTAGACGGCTGCGACATAGAACGTGGTCTCCGTGGACCCCTGCATCGTCGAGACCAGGTAGCCCAGGTAGGTGTCCGGCCCCGCGCTGTTGACCGTCTCGGTCATGTACCCGAAGGCTCCGGATCCCGACAGGGGCCGGAGCAGGGCCATGGGCAGGGCCTCGGCTGGCAGCCCTAGCGGACCGGTGATGGGAGAGATGCCTGCGACCAGGATATCCAGGGCGCCCGACGCCTTGAACATGCCCACCGCCACCAGGATCGCCACCAGGTAGGGGATGATCTTCAGCGCGACATTGAACCCGTCCTTGGCGCCCTCGATGAACGAGCCGTAGACGTCCAGGCGCTCGTCCTCGGGGGCCTTGCGCCTCCGCACCTGGACGACCATCCCGTACAGGGGGATGGACACCAGGATGCCGGGGATGATCCAGGGGTTGATCACCTCGGTCGCCCGGACGAAGGGCTCCTCGCCGTACACCAGCATCACGGTCACACAGGTTATCACCGCGCTGGCCACGGTTCCGAGCACGGTGAACGAAGCAAGCGTCCACCACCACTCGCTCGCGGGGTCGGCCGGTCGGGCCATCTCGTCGATCTCGGGCGCCTCCCCGTCCGCGGTCTCCGAATCGGCGACGTCCTCGTCCCCGTTCTCCTCCGGCGGCAGGTCGGGCAGCCGGAAGATCGGCAGCCGCTGCAGGGTCTTGGCCGCGATGATGGCCACCGTGGTCGAGAACAGCGTCGCCAGTAGCGTCGAGATCACGATCCCGCTGGCATCCGTCGATCCGGCGGCGTGGCGGATGGCGATGACGCCGGTGGGCAGCAGGGTCACGTTGGAGGTGTTGATCGCCAGGAACAGCGCCATCGCGTTGGTGGCCGTGCCCTTGCGCCGGTTGAGCTTGTTCAGCTCGTTCATGGCGTTGATGCCGAACGGCGTCGCGGCGTTGGCCAGCCCCAGCAGGTTGGCCGACATGTTCATGATCATCGCGCCCATGGCGGGGTGGTCGCCGGGCACGTCGGGGAACAGGCGCACCATGATCGGGCGGATCAGGCGCGCGATGATGCGCATCAGGCCCGCGTCCTGCGCGATCTTCATCACGCCCAGGAACAGGGCCATCGCCCCGACCAGATTGATGGCCAAGGTCACCGATGTCTTGGCCGAGTCCAGCGCCTGGCCAGCCATCGCACCCATGTTGCCGGTGGCCGCCGCGACGATGAACGCGGTCAGGATGATCCCGAACCAGATGTAACCCATCATGGCGCCGTCAATGTACCGTCCGGCCGCGGATAACTCCACCGGATCGGGCCCGCGCGGGCGCACAATCCCGGGGGCACGCTTCCCTCCCTCCCCGGCGGACCGGCCATCGTGTAGGGTTACTCCCCGATGGACGCCGAGACTCCTGCACCGCACCCGGACATGGACCCCGACGCGAGCCCAGAGGCGCGCGAGCGCGCCTGGGTGCAACAGGTCTACCGCGGCGGCCGCCTGAGGGAGTTGAGCCTGCGGGCCGTCCTCCTGGGGGTGGCCCTCTGCGCCCTCATCGTGACCCTCGACGTCTACATGGGATTGAAGACCGGCCTGGGCATCTCCGGCGCGCTGATCTCGTGCATCCTGGGGTACGCGGCCATGAAGGCGCTGGGGCAGGTGGACCGTCCGGGCAAGCCCTTCAACGAGCTCGAGCTGAACATGTCCCAGACCATGGCCGGCGCGGCCGCGGCGCTGGGGGACATCATCAACGTCATCCCGGCGATGTTCCTCCTGGGCGGGTTCATGGGCGCCTCCGTCGTGCTGTTCCGCCCGGATGGCGGTGCGCTGATCCCCTCGTGGTGGGAGATCTTCGCCTGGTGCCTATTCACCTCGTTGCTCGGTGTGACCTTCGCGGTTCCCCTGAGGCGCCAGCTGCTCGTGGTGGAGCGACTGCGCTTCCCCACGGGGACCGCGGCCGCGGAGGCGGTCCGGGTGATGTTCGCCCGGGGTGACGAGCCGATCCGCCAGGCCAGGGCGCTGGCCGCGGTCGGGCTGTGGTCCTTTCTGGCGACGCTGGTCGCCTCGTGGAACTACGCGGGCTGGCTACGGGAGCGCGTGCCGGGGTGGTTGATGATCCAGCCCGCGTACTTCGCCGAGCACGTGTTCGGTCTCTTCGGAGCTGCCACCCCCGCGCTGTTCGGCTGCCCGCCTGCCGCCCTGACGCTGGGGCTGGCGATGAGCCCGATGCTGTTCGGCGCCGGGTTCCTGGTCGGCCCCCGGATCGGGGCGAGCCTGGCCCTGGGCGCGGTGGTCATGTGGGCCGGGGTGGTGCCGGCCCTGTACCACGCCGGCGTGTTGACGGAGATCGCGACGGCGATGACGGCGGCGGATCCCCTGCAGCGGGAGTTCTCCCCCCTCAGCTACAAGGTGATGGTCCGCTGGACGATGTGGCCGGCCCTGGGGCTGATGCTCTCGTCCGGGATCGGGGCGATGTTGACCCGGGGCGGGACCGTTGCCGCGGCCCTGCGAACGATGGTCGGTGGATTCCGCGGGGGCGGACCCAGCGGGCACCTGGACCTGCCCTTCGGGCCCTGGCTCGCCGGGCTGGTGGTGGCCGTGGTGGGCATCGAGGTCCTGCTGGTGTGGCGCTTCGGCGTGGCCTGGTGGGTCGGCCTGCTGGTGGTCCCCCTGGCCTTCCTGCTCTCGGTGATTGCCATGCGGGCGACCGGGGAGACCGACGTGGTCCCCAGCGCTCCGATGGGCGCGTTCACCCAGGTCGCCACCGGCCTGGTCCACCCCGGACACGTGGGGACCAACCTCTTGGCGGGGGGCATCACGGCGGCGGCGGCCGGCGAGTCCAGCAACATGATGGTGGACCTCAAGACCGGCCACCTGCTCGGCTCCACCCCCCGGCGCCTGGCGTACGCGCAGTACCTGGGAATCGTCGTCGGCGCGGCGCTGGCCACGCCGATCTTCCTGCTGTTCCTGCGCACCTTCGGAATCTGTAACGACGTGATGCCCACACCCGGGGCCATCACCTGGTCCGGGCTGGCGCAGATGATGGCCGGGGGTGTGTCGGCCCTTCCCCCCGGGGCCCCGGTCGCCCTGCTTGGGGGCGCCGCGCTGGGCATGCAGTTGACGGCCCTGGAGATCGCCGGCGGCAGGCGGGGCCGATGGGTACCGTCCGCCATGGGACTCGGGATCGCGATGATCCTGCCGGCGTTCTACTCGGCGACCCTCTTCGCCGGAGCCGCGCTGTGCTTCTTGCTCACACGCCGCGCTCCCCACTGGCTGGGCCGCTACGGCATCGCCCTGGCGGCCGGCGCCATCGCCGGCGAGGGCCTCTCGGGGCTCACCGTTGCCATCCTACGCTTCACCGGATTGCTGTGACCCGTGGTCGCCGTCGTCCTGTCGCGGTCGATCGACGAGGGGCTGCCGGCCTTCTCGACCACCCTCGAGCCGGGCGTCTCCGGAGCCCTGCTGGTCGCCACGGCCACGCTCCAGCTCGACACCGGCGCTCCCCAGCCCCTGCCCTTCCTCGTCGACCTGCCGGCCGACGCTGCGCCGGCCCCGGGGGACGTGCTCCTCGCCGGGGTGCAGGCGATGGGCGACGGTGGGTGCACCGAGGAGAGCCGGGCCGCCTATGCCTCCCTCCTCGATCGAGGGACCCGGGTGGTCCCCTGGCCGGTCCTGCTCTCCCGGGATGGACTGCCGGCCGTGCGCAGGACCCTCGGACGGATGGCCGGCCCCGGGATCGGGCTGGCGGTCGATCTGCCGGTCTGGCTGGGGGATCCCGCGGCGGCGGATGCCCTGGTCGGCCTGGCGCGCAGTGTGGGGTGGCTCGACGGGAAGGGGAGGCGGAGCGTGCGCTCGCTGGACGTGTGGGGCTGGTCGCCCGAGGTCGCCAGGTCGCCCGCCGCCCGCGCGCTGCTGAGTCGGGTCCTCTCGGGCCTCCTGCCCCGAGCCGCCGGGGACACCGTGGGGCGCAAACGCCCGGTCTGAGCCGCGGTCTGCTTCGTGGTAGGATGCCGTGTTTCAGACGGAGCAGCAGGTCGTGCGGCGGCCCCCTGTGCCGCAGTCGGAGATGTCGATGAAGTCCAGGTTCACCCGTACGCTGACACTGGTCGGAGTCCTGATCACCCTGTTCGTGGCCGCACCGGCCGCCGCGCAGACGCAGCTATGGACCCAGCCGACCGCGCCGACCAAGCGGACGATCCAGGATCTCAAGGGTGGCGGACCGGCGGGGCTCGGCTTCACCGTCGGCACGCGCAACGGGATGACCTTCAAGATCTGGCCTGCGAGGGGCTACGGGATCGTCATCGACTTCGGCGCGCCGTTCCACCTCAACAGCATGGCGATCTCGGTGGGCTTCCGCGGCCACTTCAAGCCCCTGTCGCCCCCGAGCAACAGCATCGCGGCCCTGCCCTACATCGGCGCGAGCTTCCGTCTGCGGGCGATGTTCCTCCCGGGCCAGACGCCGCCGGTGTTCGCGGAGATGGGGGCGGTGATCCCCTTCGGCGTGAGCATCGTCTGGCCCCAGTTCCCCGTGGAGATCTTCGTCGAGGCGGGTCCTGTCCTGGCGTTCTGGTCGGGACCCGGGTTCGGGATCGACGTGGATGGGGTCGCGGGTGCGAGGATCTACTTCTAGCGCCCGACGCCCGACGCCTGACGCCTGACGTCGATGTGTCGAACCACTGACGGCTAGAACTCCACCGGCTCCACATCCCCCACTTGCAACGCCCAGGGTTTGGGCGCGCCCTGGTAGCGGCGGCGCTTCTTCTCGTCGGGATCGTCGGTCGGGGCCCGGTTCTCGAGCAGGGTGAGCTCGGGGGCCGCGTAGGACCCGGTCCAGGTCCACCCCTCGACGGCGCTGGAGATCAGCGACATGTTGCCGTCCACGTCGATCTCGACGGTCCCGGCGTCGACGTCCTCCCAGGGGATCTCCTTGTTGAAGTGCATCCCCTGCTCGAACAGGGCGATCTTCACCCGCTGGATCTGGTACGAGCCGCCGGGCGAGAGCCGCAGCCAGATCTTGAACAGATCCTCGTCCATGGTCTTGCCGTCGTCCTCCCACCACTGCATCACCGCGTCGCCGATCCAGTTCTGGTCCACGAGCCAGGGGCCGAAGTCGAACTCGCCGGTCACGCGGGTGACCGGGGTCAGCCCGGGCCAGACCGGCTCGGCGCCGGACAGGGGCTTGACCGCGGCGTCCGGATCCACGGGCAGGCCGTAGGTGGTCAGGGTGAGCTTGTGGTGCTGGAACGGCGCGACGGCGTCCCGGGGGATCGCGAGGGTGGTCTGGTCGGTGGTCCAGCGTCCGTCCTCGCCCTCCACGTCGACCCGGTAGAGGGCGCCGCCGTCGGCCGCGGTCCACGAGACCTGCACGTCGGCGGACACGGGCACCTCGGTCCCCTTGGCGGGGGTCTGGAGCTCGGGGAATCCCGGCATGGTGCCGGTCTGCTCCCAGACCTGGGTGCCCCGTTCGACCCGGACCGGCAGCGCGGCTCCCGGGTCCACGCAGGAGCCCTGGAGTCGATATCGGCCCTCGAACCAGGAGTCCTGGGGCAGATCGAACCCGGCCACGGAGACGGTGGCGTCGGTCACCGGGGCGCCGCCGTCGACCACGTACACGTACAGGTCGCACTCCATCTTGGAGCCGAAGCCGTACAGCACCTGGTCCTGGAGGAAGACCCCGAAGACCTCGAAGGTGGCGGGTTCGGACGCGGGCGCGGGCTCCGGGTCCACGTTCTTCTTTCCCTTCTTGCCGAGGGCGTCGAGGGGAGCCATGGTGAGGGTCAGCGCGAGCAGGGTGGCGATGCGCCGTGGCCAGAGGGTGTCCATGTTCGTCGTGATCTCCACGGGGCAAGGGATTTGGCCGCGTATATTACCCTAGGACGGTTCGGAGACTGAAGGACTTCAAAAGGGTAGGATTCTCCCATCGAGGAGGTACGGCAGATGGCAGATCGGTTCCACAGGAGGCACGTGTTGGGTCTGTTGGGGTGTGGCGCTGCGGCGGCCGCCGTGGGCGGATACCGCCTGGTGCGCCCCGGTGAGACCGAGGCGGCCACATCCCCGGTCCTCCCGTCCAGTGCCGGTTGGTCGGCCGGCAGCGCGACGTCGCAGCCCGCCGACGGCGAGGCCAAGCTGACCATCGTCCGCAACGGTGGGCCCGCGGCCATGGTCGACGCCGCCCTCGCCGCCCTGGGGGGCATGGGCCGGTTCGTGTCCTCGGGCAACAAGGTCCTGGTCAAGCCCAACATGGGCTGGGATCGCACCCCCGAGCTGGCCGCCAACACCAACCCCGAGGTCGTGGCACGGCTGGTGGAGCTGAGCCTGGAGGCGGGCGCCAAGAAGGTCATCGTGATGGACTTCACGTGCAACGATGCCCGGCGTTGCTACACCAACAGCGGTATCCAGGCGGCGGCCGAGGCAGCCGGCGCCCAGGTCCTGCACGTGGACTCCGAGCGGGTCACCCGGGTCGACTTCGGCGGCGAGGTGATCAAGGAGTGGGACGTCTTCGACGAGATGCTCGACGTCGACGTGCGGATCAACGCCCCGGTGGCCAAACACCACTCCCTGGCGCGGGTCACGCTCGGCATGAAGAACTGGATGGGGTGCACGGCCGGGCACCGGCCGCGGATGCACCAGAAGATCAACACCAGCATCGTGGACCTGGCCGCCTACTTCAAACCGGCGGTCACCGTGCTGGACGGCTACCGGATCCTGACCGCCAACGGCCCGTCCGGCGGGCGCGCCGCAGACGTTCGTGACGCCCGGGTGCTGTGCGCGGGTACGGACCCGGTCGCCGTGGACACCTTCGGGGCCTCGCTGTTCGGGATCGGTCCGGACGACCTGAGGAGCCTCACCATCGCCGAGGATCGGGGGCTGGGGACACGGCAGCTCGACAAGCTGCCCGTCCGCGAGATCGACCTGAGCTAGGGGGTCTGCCGGTGCTGAGACGGCTGCGACGGCCCGTCCAAGGTCTGATCCTCGTTCTCTTCTTCGTCCTGCTGGTGCTGACGCGCTACGGCGGCGACGACGAGCTCGCCTACCCGGTCAGGCTCTTCCTGGACATCGACCCGCTGGTGATGCTGGGGACCCTCCTCTCCGCCCACGCGGTGCCGATCGCCTTTCTGGCCTCCCTGGCAGTCCTCGCCCTGGCCCTGGCCCTGGGACGTTCGTTCTGCAGCTGGATCTGCCCCATGGGGGCGGTGAACCAGCTCATGGGGCGCTGGGTCCGGCGATCTCCGGTCAAGCGCCGCAAGGCCCACCGCTGGAACTCGACGCAGCGGATCAAGTACGGCCTGCTGGTCGCCCTGCTGCTGGCCTCGGCCCTGGGGATGCAGTGGGTCGGGGTGTTCGACCCGATCTCGCTGGCCATCCGCTCCTTCGGCCTGGCCATCGGCCCCGGGGTGGAGTGGCTGACCCGCGGCGGGTTCAACCTCCTGTACGACACCGGCCTGGATCCGGTCCGTGCCGTGTCGGAACCGGTGTACCGACTGGCCAAACGCACGGTGCTCTCCTTCGAGCAGCCCGCGTTCCGCCAGGCCGAGATCATCGGTCTGGTGGCGGTGGCCGTGCTGGGGGCCAACCTGGTGCGTCCCCGGTTCTGGTGTCGCGTCCTCTGTCCACTCGGCGCCCTCCTGGGGGCGGTGGCCCGCTTCGGGACGCTGCGGCTGCGGCACTCCGGTGGTGCGGAGGGCTGCGACGGCTGTGGGAAGTGCCAGCTGGCCTGCCCCGGCGCCGCCGAGCCCCAGGAGGCGGCCGCCGGCGGGTGGCGCCCGGCCGAGTGTTACGTGTGTGGGAACTGCACCTCCGCGTGTGAGAAGGGCCTGGGGTTCACCTGGAAGGTGCCCTGGCCCATCGGCACGAAGGGGGAGACGGCGGGTGTGGACGCGGGGCGGCGCACGGTCCTCACCGGCGTGGGCGCGGGACTCGTGGCCGCGCCCCTGATGAGCCTGCACCGCAGCCGCGCCCTGCCGGAGCCGACCCTGATCCGACCGCCGGGGTCCCTGCCCGAGGACCGCTTCTTGGCCCGCTGCGTGCGCTGCGGCGAGTGCATGAAGGTCTGCCTCACCGGCGGACTCCAGCCCGCCGGCTTCGAGGCCGGCCTCGAGGGCATCTGGACGCCCGTCCTGGTGCCCCGGATCGGCTACTGCGAGTACAACTGCACCCTCTGCGGCCAGGTCTGTCCCACCGAGGCGATCGAGCGGCTGTCGGTGGAGGAGAAGCAGAAGGTCCACATCGGGATGGCCTTCGTGGATCCCGAGCGCTGTCTCCCCCTCGCGTTCGGCACCGAGTGCCTCGTCTGCGAGGAGCACTGCCCCACCTCCCCCAAGGCGATCCAGCTCACCGAGGTCGAGGCCCCGGGGCTGGACGGGGTCGTGCGGCAGGTGCTGCGTCCCGTCGTCGATCCCGAGCTGTGCGTGGGGTGCGGCATCTGCGAGAAGGTCTGCCCGGTGGTCGACTTGCCCGCGATCCGGGTGACGTCGATCGGCGAGTCCCGCAACGAGGACAATCAGCTTCTGCTGGATCCCGGGGGCGGGTATGGATACGGATGATTCCGGGGGCCGCGGTGGGCGGGCATCGATCGCGGCCGAGCTGATCGCCGGAACCCTGGCGAAGGTCCGAGGGCGGTTCGGTGACGAGCTCGTGGAGAACATCCTGGACGCCGCCGGTTTCGACGAGAAGGGGCTCCGCGACCCCGAGGCGTCCGTGGATCAGCAGACGTACGCGAGGCTCGTGCGCGCGACGTTGGAGGAGCTGTCGGGGGAGATAGAGCGCCGTGGCAACGAGCTCGAGGAGACCCGCGAGCACCTGATCCAGACCGAGCGGCTGGCGGCCATGGGCCGCCTGGTGTCCGGGGTGGCCCACGAGATCAACAATCCGTTGACCGGCATTCGAGCCGATGCGGAGGTCCTGCAGGCCCGCACCTCGGAGCCCGAACTGGCCGCCATCGGCCACGCCATCGCAGCCCAGGTCGACCGCTGCTCCCACCTGGTCCACTCCATGCTGTCCTTTGGCCGACAGCAGCCCACCCAGCGGATCACCTTCGAGCTGGCCCAGGTGGTGGATCGGGCCCTCGACCTCCACGCCTACGCGCTGAAGATGGGACACCTGGATCTGGAGCGGCCGGCCGCGACCGGCGGTCCGACGGTGGTTGGCGATCCGGGGCAGATCCAGCAGGTGGTCCACAACCTGGTGGAGAACGCGATCTGGGCCCTGGAGCGGGCGCCTGGGAGGCGGTCGCTGGCCGTCAGGATCCTGCAGCGCGACGGAGAGGTCGTGCTCGAGGTCGAGGACAGCGGTCCGGGAATCCCACCGGAGGACCGGGAACGGGTCCTCGAGCCGTTCTTCACCACGCGCAGGGCGGGGGAGGGGACAGGGCTGGGTCTGAGCATCTGTCACGGCATCGTGCACACCCATGGGGGGCGTCTGGCCCTGCACGACGCGTCGGAGGGGCCGGGTACCCGGGTCCGGATCACGCTGCCGGCGGGGGAGGGGACGGTCCCCCGGGCCGAGCGGAGTCGGCGCCGCCCCCCCCCCCCCCCCCCCCCCCCCCCCCCCGCCCCCGCCCCCGGCCCGGCCGCCC
>CAZITQ010000083.1:0-36454 GCA_964542165.1 uncultured Rickettsiales bacterium | reverse complement strand
TCGTCGACCCCGTTGCAGACCTCGGTCTCGCCGGGGTTCACGTCGGCGTCCGTGTCGTCGCAGTCCGTGTGGTCCTCGACGTGGTCCGCATCGGGCGCTTCGCAGTCGTTGACCGGCGTGTACCCTTCGTCCCCGTAGCCGTCCCCGTCGTCGTCCAGGTACCAGTCGTAGAACGTCAGGCCGTCGTCGACCCCGCCGGCGCAGTCGTCGTCGACCCCGTTGCAGACCTCGGTCTCGTCGGGATTGACGTCGATATTGGTATCGTCGCAGTCGGTCCCCGGCGTCCACACCTCGCCGCCCGTGGCGTCGCCGTAGTCGTCCAGGTCGGTGTCCTTCATGCAGTCGGTGGGCGAGTCCAGCGGCGCCGCTGCCACGAACACGTCGTCGGCGTCATCGTCGCAGTCGTCGCCCTGGGTTGGCTGACTGTCGATGAGCTGGCCCTCGTAGGGGTGGCCAGTCTCGTAGACCGGGGCGCCGTTGCAGCAGCAGGCGGTGTCCGAGTACGTGGTGTCGTCGTCGTAGTCCAGATAGAACAGCGTGTACGTCACCCCGTCGCAGGTCGGATCGCCGTCGTCGACGCAGTCCCCAAGGTCCGCGCAGACGTACCCGGCCGTCGCGGGAGCGGCGACGAGGGCCGCGATGGCCACCGCGACGAGGGTCCCCCAGGTGCGGATCACGTTGCGGCTCATCATGAAGTCCTCCTTCCGCCGTCCTCCACCAGCACGAGGGACTCCTGGCGAAGCAGCTGGATCTGCTGCCACTCCAGCCATTCCCACTCGGCGATGGAGGCCCCGACGGAGCGGATCATCGTCGGCTCCTGGCCGTGTCGGTCCAGGGGCATGCGGACGAAGTCCAGGCTTCCGGGTCTGGGTACGCGAATGTTCCCGTCCCCCTCCTCCTCCGCGACGCGGCGGACGAAGATCTCGTAGGGCAGGGGGACCGATGTGCCCCGCTCCTCGGCGGGACGGAGCCGCTCGGTGGAGAGCCAGGCTCGCATGGCGGCGCCCTCGATTCGGGGCACCCACATCCCGGCCTGGTCCTTGGGCAGCTTGCCCGGGCTGACCGGGATCCACATGTCGACCTTGCTGTTCTGGGCCTCGGGTGCGCGCCCTTCCTCCAGGAAGGACTTCTTGAAGCCCACACGCAGCTCCAGGGGCACCAGCCCCACGTCGAGCTGCAACGTCAGCTCCTCACCGCCGGCGACCAGGTCCCGCAGGCGGGTCGGACCGATGGCGAGCATGGCGCGGCGACTCGGGCGGGCGTAGGTCAGCCGCTGGGCCACCGGACCCATCCAGAACCAGCACGAGACCCGACTCCCGCTCTCGCTGGCGATGCGGATGGCGGTCTTCTTGCGGGCGTCGGCGTCCTTCTCCCACTCAGGGAGCATCTCCTGCACCAGGGCCAGGGTCTGGGCCACCGACATCACGTCGGGCACCTGCAGGTGCCCCAGCTCGACCCAGCGCTCGGCGCCGCTGATGCGGGCGTCCGGCGGCATGGGTTCACCCCGCGTCCAGGACACCGTGTCCAGTCGCTCGAGGCCGTTGAGCACGTCGATGCTCTTGCTGAACAGGGTGACCACACGGAAGGTCAGCATCTGCTCCGCGCGGCGGAAGGGCTGGTAACAGCGGACGCAGTTCTCGCCGGGCAGGAACTCCTTCTTGGCGCTGTACAGCTGTCCGCAGAGCTCCCCCCACAGCGTGGCGTTGGCACAGGCCTGGACCTTGCCCGCTTCGGGCTTGGGCTTGCCCGCCGCGGATCCGGACCCGGTGGCAGGCGCCAGCAGCAGCCGACGGTAGAGCTTGGAGCCGAGGCGAGACCCCAGCAGCCGCTTGTCCCGGAATGCCAGGGACGCGACCGCCGCCATGCCCAGGGAGAAGCCCCAGAGCCACGGGGTGGGCGAGCCCGGCCAGCGGGTGCGGAACACCACGCCCGGCAGGTAGGGATTCCCGGGGACTCCGCCGACGCGACAGGCGTTCAGGCCCGCGCCGGGCTCGACGAACTCGGTGGCCCCGACCAGCTCGCCGCCGGCGGTGTCCGCGCACCATCCGGCGAAGGAGCGGCGGGTCGACCCGGAGACACCGAACACGATCAGCGCGGTCACCGCGATGGAGGCGAGCACCAGGATGAACAGCCGCCGCTGGCGCAGCATGAAGAACTGACGGGTGATGGCCCAGCCGGTCACCGCCGAGCAAGCCCCCAGCAAGACGGTGAGCTCGAGGCTGGTGAGCGGTCGGGCCATGGCGGGCGCGGAGAGCACCTTGGCCGCCAGGTACCAGGTCGCCACCATGAGGGTGAGCGGTATGATGGCCTCGATCAGGGCCTCGAAGGCTCGCTGGAGCCCCATGAACTGCATCGGGTCTCTCACGGCTCAATCCTCTTTCTGGGGACCGATGTCGCCGTAGGGTCCGGCGCCGTCCGCCGGGCCCAGGATCTGGAGCAGCTCGTTGGCCGCACGCTCGACGGAGCGCTCGAGCTGGCCGTAGAGCGCGTCGAACAGCCGCACCCGGTCCAGGGTGGTGCTGGCCCTCGACGTGAGCATCAGCCTCGCGCTCTGCAGGGCCGACGCCGCGATGGTCTGGTAGCGGACCCAGTTCCGGCCCAGGACCTGGCGGTCCCAGACCCCTCCCTCGGGCTCCGCGGTCCAGACCACGTGCTCCAGCTTCTCGAACTTCTTGAGCAGGATCTGGATCGCCTCGTGCTCCGGCTGCCACACCCGGCGGAGGTCGGTGGCCCAGTCCCGTGAGTTGCCGATGGAACACGCCAGCGGCAGCACGAAGGGCTGCGCGGCCTGCTCGGGTTTGGCGAACCCCAGCAGGGACGAGACCCGCTCCCGCGCCGTCAGCACGTCGCCCTCGACGCTCTGGGCCTCCACCTTGGGCACCAGGACAAGGAACCCCTCGACCGCTGAACCGGAGCGGGTGGGCCATTTGGCCTTGAGCTCCTTGTCGGCGGTGACCAGGTATCTGCGTCCGTTGCGGCCGGTGCACAGGGCGCGGCCCGGGCTCACGGCGACGCTCTTGGACGTCGGCTCGGGGCGCTTGGTCCCCGGAGGCCCCTCGGGGGACCAGTCCCCGACGATCTCCAGCCCCTCCAGGACCAGGCCCGAGGTCTCGGGCCAGGCCACGCTGAGCCAGGCGGTCACGGTGTCCTGGAAGCTCCCGGAGATGGCCTGCAGGCTCTCCAGGTCCAGCACCGCCCCCTCCACCGGGTGGAACACGTCCAGGGTCGCCGGGACGGGCGCCGCGGCCTTCTTCGGTGCCGCCTTCTTCGGTGCCGCCTTCTTGGGTGCTGCCTTGGTCGGCTTGGCTGCCATTCGCTTCAGCTCCTCGTGATCGACAATCGAATCTCCGCCCATGCGGGCAGGAGTCGCATCAGGTTCCTCGAGAGCGGCTCTTCGGGATCCCACTCCACCAGCACGTCTTCCTGCTGGAGGGCGTACGCGGGTCCATCCTCGGGCTGGAACTGCACCAGCCCATCGTGGATCCGGTACGCAGGAGCGGCCCCCTTCTGCTGTCGCCGCCGCCACCACTCGTTCTCCCGGCACCGCAGGACCTCGTCCCGGATCGCCGGCTTCTCGGGGAGCTCGCCATCGCTGTCGCGGTGGGCGACGGCGATGGGATTCTCTCCGGTGTCCGCCTCCTCGAGGATCTCGACGGCCTTGTCCACCCGCCCACGCAGGGGGTGCCAGCGCGGCAAGAACGCGGCCAGCCGCGACAGGACCTCGGGACGATTGCGGTGCAGAGGCGGATCGACGCCGAAGGCCTCCACCAGGTAGGCCAGCAGGCGCGGTGTGGGGGACAACGGGGACCACATGTGGCGCCGGGAGGCGATCAGCCACTCCAACCGAGCGTAGATCAGCTGCAGCGCCTCGTGGGCCGTGACCCGGCCCGACCGCTGGGCCTCGAGGGCCGCCTCGGCCACCGGTGGTGGCAGGAAGGCGGCGTAGGGCAGGTGTCGGAACGAGCGCTGGCCGTCCTCGGTCTCGTTCTGCTGGAAGGGGGTGCTCCCGGGCTCCAGCGTCGGGTCCACCCAGTCCAGGCCCCCGATCTCCCCGGCGGCGGACCGCTGGGCCCACTCCAGGATCGGGTCTCGCGGGACGAGGCGTTCGCTCATTCCTCGTCCTCCCCGCCCGCCACCTCCACCACGGCGGCGTTGAGGAACATCGCTGCCGTGGGGGGCGCAGCTGTACGACCCTGGGGATCGCTCAGCTCACCCGCGGCCTTTCTCAGGTCGAAGGTCGGCAGCAGGAGCTCCTCGGCCTCGGCCCCGGTGGTCAGGGTCAAGGGCCAGAAACGCGTGACCACCGCCCGGCGGATCACCGGAAGCCGCTCGCCGAAACGGCGGATCTTCTGCTGGATCGCCCTGCGCGCCCAGTCCAGGTCCTCGTCGGACAGCACGTCGTCCGTGGGCCCGACGACCACCAGCAGGCAGTCGGGGCCGGCATCCTCCAGCTCGATGTCCAGCTGCATGGATTCCAGGTCCGCGTCCGGGTCCCCCTCCTCGAGGGGCCACTTCGACGTGGAGACCAGTGAACGCTCGGGGTAGGACCAGCAGCGGACCATCCAGCCCTGGCCGCGGGTGCCCAGCACCTGGCGCACGACCCGCTCGAAGTCCGACGGCAGCACCGGTGTCCCCCCCGCCGGGGCGAAGAGGCGATCGACGGCCGCTTCCGCGGTCTCCCGGTCGGCGCCGAAGTAGGCACCGACGGGATTGCGGACCATGGCCAGGTTCGGCTTGACGTTGGCCTCCTGCTCCAGGAGCTGGATCGAGCCCGCGGGCACGTCACCGCGCCCGCCGTCGGTGCGGCGATACCAGGTGAGCTTGACCCGCTCCCCGGCGGGGATCGGGGTCTGCTGGCCGTCGCGGTCGGGGGCGTTGAGGACCATGCGGCCTTCGGTGGAGTCGATCTCCACCCCGCGCCAGTCCCGCAGCTCGCTGCTCTGCTTCTTGAGGTCGAACCAGGACAGGGGGAGCTCCTGGATCAGCTCCAGGGCGTCATCGGGGATGGGTTCTTCGTCCATCCGCCGGACCACCTCGGGGGTGACCAGGTCGCCGTGGAGCAGGCTCACCGCCTCGGGGATGTTGCGCTGGACGCGGACCTCGCGGCCGTCCCGCACCGCGGGTGCGTTGACCACCATCAGGGGATTGAACAGGGCGCCCTCCAGGCCCCCGTCCACCGCCAGCACGATGCCCCGATGGTCGGTATCGACCTCCACGTCGAGGGCCACCGCGAGCCACATCCCGCGGCCGCCGTCCCGGGGGGGGACCGCCAGCCGCCAGGCGATCTCCACGTCCAGCTCCTCGGACGGCACGTTGCCGTCGGCGTGCTGGCCGAATGCGGTGATGTCGGGCAGCTCGTCCGGATCGTCGTGAATCAGCACGACGCCGAGGCGCACGTTGCCCTTCTTGGCCAGCTTGGTGCCCAGGGTGAAGTGGGCCACACCGATGGGCGCCTGCTCGGTCAGCTGGTTCCAGACTCCGCTCTCCAGCGCCCTGAGGATCCAGCCGGGCTCGGGTCCACCGCCGGCGGCCGGGTACTTGCGCCGCACGGTGGGCTTGAAGGGCGCCAGCTTCTTGTCGATGTGGGTCAGGGTCTTCCACAGAGCGTCCACGGCCACCCCGGGCATGGGCGCGGCGTCGCGGACCAGCAGCTGCTCGATGGGGAAGTTGGCCGGGACGTCGGGGACCAGGATCGTCCCCTCCTCGATGCCTGGCATCGGGCGCCCACCGCGCATGCGCAGGGGCAACAGCGGGTGCTGTGCGATGAGGACCGGCGGTGTCCAGTTGATGTCGTCCAGGGTGTTCCAATGGCCGATCAGATCTCCCCCGCCCCACAGCTCGGCGGGAGCGCTCTCGGCGAAGGCCTTGGAGGGATCGATCACGGCCGCGAGGGACACCTGGCCCTTCTGGCCCTTGGTCACCGACAGGTCGATCCAGCCGATCTTGCGCTCGGCCAGCTTCTCCAGCGCCCCTTCCAGGGTGGACACGAGCTGGTCGGCGTTGGAGGACACGAAGACGTACTCGATCTCCTCCCGATCGAAGATCCCGCACCGGATGGGCGTGGAGCGCCACCCCTCGTGGGCCTCGATCCCGTCGTCCTCGCCCCGGTGGTGGACCAGCTTCAGCGTGCCGTCCTCGATCTGGCAGACCGAGTCCACCAGCCCCTTGCGGACGGGGACGGAGGATTCCACCGGCACGAACTCGATGACGTCGTGGGCCTCGGTCTGGGTGGTGAAGAACCTCCACGGGCTGGGACGGTCCTGACTCTGGGCCAGGGCGCCCTCCGTGGCGGCCTCGACGACCACCAGCCCCACCGACGGCCGGGCGGGCAGCAGGTGCCCCCCCATCATCCGCACGAAGTGCTGGACCACGGCATAGGGGTACTGGTCGAGCTGGCCCGACAGGATCTCGGCGGTCCAGGCGGCCTGCTCCAGGAGCATCCAGCCCGGATCCGTGGGATCCGCCGTGGCGTCGGCATAGGCGGGCAGCCGCTCTGCCAGCCGTTCCCGGACATCCCGCAGCAACGCGCGGCGGTCGAGCTTCAGCGTTCCGGGGGGGGTACGCGCATGGATCGTGGCCTTTCAGGGTTCGACGACAGCCTGGACGGCGAGGGCTCCCATGTCGGTCTGCACGTCCAGCTGGATCTCCAACACGGCCTGGCTCCCCAGGCTCGTCAACGCCGACTCGGCGATCGGCACCTCCCGATAACGGGTACCGCCCGCGGCCACCTCGTCGGCGATGACGCGGACACCGCAGCGCAGCACCTCGGCCTCGGGGACCCAGCGCCGCACGGCCTCCTCGATCCGCCAGCGGGCCTCGTTGAGGCGCTGTACGGTGGCGGGTTGCCCGACGAGGGTCGCCAGATCGCACCCGAACTCGGGGCGCCAGGGCACCTGGCCCGGACGCGTCTCGAGGACCGAACGGATGCGCTGGGCCAGCGCGGCCTCCGCCGAAACGAAGGGACGGCGCTCGCCCAGCGGAAGATCCGCACGGAAGACTGGCGGAGCCATTACTCCTCCGGCGGATAGCTGTTCGAGAGAAAGTCCAGCTTGGTCCGATACCCCACCCCGGGTTCCAGGGTGTGGGTGGCCTGGGTGATCAGGAAAGGTCCCATGAATGGCCAGGGCAGCCCCTCGATCTGCACAAGCCCTCCACTGCATGCCTCCGGCCGGCCCAGCGTGGTCAGGCTGCCGGAGATGAACTTCTCCGAGATGTCCTGCATCTCGGCCTTCGCCTTGTCGGTTGCGTTCGAACTCTGGTTCCGTCGGGCGTGGTCGAGCAGGTGCTCCCGCTCGCCGAAGGTCGCCTCGGCGATGTCGATGCCCAGCTCGCCACCCGAGATGTTCTCCAGATCGGTGGCCGCGGACTCGGCCTGCACCGCCTGGTTCTGGGAGTAGTTGCGGCCCTTGACCTTGACCACGGTCTTCAGGTCGTTGATCGAGGCCCGCAGCTTGACGTCCTCCAGGTCGCGGCCCCACGTGAGCGTCACGGTGCTCTCGTAGGCGATGCTGCGCCGGCCGAAGCGCAGCACGTCGTCCTCGACCCGGACGAAGTAGTTGTGGTCCCGCGCCAGCTGCTTGAGGAAGATGGCGTCGTCCACGTTGGACTGGAAGGTGTGCTCGGAGCTGCCTTCCACCCCCTCCACGTTGGGTGTCAGTCCGTGCTCACTGGCGATGCTCTCGACGATCTGGTTGTGGGACACCTCCCAGACCTTGGAGCGGGGTTTGCCCTTGAGCCGGTTCAATCCGTCCAGCCCGGTCATGGAGATGGTCTGGGGTGCCGACGGGGACACCGCGTGGCTGATCTCGGTGATGTCCCCGAACCCCTTGCGGGTGGTCGAGGAGGCGTATCCCAGCTCCACCTCGAAGGGGATGCCGACGTGGGCGATGTCGGTGACGAGCCACTTGTCCACCGTGGGCACAGCGAACTGCAACGTCAGGGCGTCGAGCTTCTCCAGCGCCTCGACGAACTCGATGCTGACCACGTGGCGCAGCTCCTCGTCGCCGAGGGTCCTGCCGTCCAGGGTGAGCGCGAACTTGGGCGCGCCGACCTCCGTCATTGGTCCATCTCGCCGATGATGTCGAGCCGCGGGTCACCGTCCGGGGACGAGCCGCCGGCGGCGTCCACGGTGGGCGCCGAATAATCCAGGGAGAAGAACTCCTGGGCCGACGAGGCGCCGGCGAGGGCCTTGCCCATCAGGGACAGGTCCACCGTGGCCCGGGTGGCGCGCCCGTTCTCGTCGAACAGCAGCAGCTCCACGTCCATGGAGGTGACCACGCCCTGGAACTGGAACTGCTCCCAGAGGAAGGCCACCACCGGCGGGCGGATGATCTCGTCCGCTCCGTCCACGATCTTCAGCGGCATGGTCAGCTTGTAGTACTTGATGACCTCCTCGAGGACGCTGGAGTCGTTGGTCGAGTCCGGGCTGTCGGGCTCGGTGGAGTCGACCAGCAGCGACACGGTGAGGGTGTCGTTGCCTCCGAAGGAGAAGCTGAGGTTGGTCCACGGCTGGCCGGCGTTCTTGCCTTCGGCCCAGGTCACCTTCCTCGAGAACTGGAAGCTCGTCGGGTTGAACTGGAAGGTGATCGAGTCGTCACCCTGGTCCAGACAGAAGAGCTGCGCCTTGGTCGGTTCAAGGTTCCTCATTCGGATACGCCTCCGTCTCGAGGAAGTCGTAGACCAGGGTCAGCTCCTCGACAGGGATGTTGTTGTCCTCGCAATCCAGGTCCGCGCCCTTCCACTCGACGGGCCAGGCGCGCAGCAGGGTGAAGGAGCGCCGCTGCTCACGCAGCCGGTTGAGCTGGAAGATCTGCACCTCCTTGCGGAAGTCCTGCCCCAGCTCCACCTCCTCCATCCACTCGAAGAGCGCGTCGCGGTCCATCAGGCCAGACCTCAGCGTCAGCTCTCCATAGGTAGCGGGTCCAACCAGCTTGTGGGGCGCGTGGTTGCGACCTCCCTCCTTGTACTCGTAGGCCTCGTACTGCTGGTTGAGGTTCTCGACACCCTGGAAATCACCTACAGCCTCGCCACCGACGGTGACGTGGAACAGAAAGGCGATGTCCGAGAGGTTGACCTTCGCATCCCCATCGGGCTGGAACGTCATTGGACCTCCAATACAGGTCGGCTGCCGGGCTTGACGGCCACGCGGACCACCACCTGCTGGGACCAGGGCCTCAGCTGGGCGGTGACCGTGGCGTTCAGGCCGGGTTCACCGGGGTATGTGACCACGCCTCCCCTCACCTCGGGGAGGCCCTCACCACCGGCACCGACCAGCAGTCCCCGGTTCGCGTGGGGACGCAGGGAGCGCTGCAGCGAGCTGGCCAGGGCGACCGCCTGGGAATCGTCCGCGTTGCGGAAGACGAACTTCTCGGCGGTCCGCACCAGCTGGTGGTGGATGATCTTGACCGCCCGCAGGGCGGGAACGGTCCACTCGCCCACGGGCTGACGGAAGGTGGGCTCGGAGACGGGTTCTGCCGTCTCCTTCGTGGGATGGAGCCGCAGCAGGACCGCGGACTCGTCGGTCGCCGTCGGTGGGACGAAGCGGCGATTCAGCTCCAGGCTATGGGCCCGGCTGCGCGCGAACACGCGCCCCGGCGGCAGCCCGAAGGTCCGCCCGACCAGGCCACGGCCGACCGCCGCGCCGTCGCCGGCGACCAGGCCGCCTACCGCGGCGGCCGCAGACCGCCAACCGTGGGCGCGGAGGCGATGCCGCTCGCCGCTCCAGCGGCAGAGGGCCAGGTCGGTACCGACCAGGCCCCGCAGCAAATCCAGCTCGTCCTCGGACGCAATGTCCGGGGCATCCACCAGCCCCACCTGGTATCGCTGGACCAGACCCCGGGCGATGCGCTGCGCCGACTGTACGAAGCGGCGCGTTCGCTCCAGGGACGGGATGTCGGTCCCCGGTCCCACGACCGGCGGGCCCCCGAGGTCGGGGAACACGATCGAGGAACCGGGGAGGTCGTCGAGGAAGGATTCGAACAGCTCGTACACCGTGCGTTTGTCCAGGTCCCACGGCATCGCGTCGCCGGTACGGGCCAGGACCACGTCGACCTCGGGCGCCCCCGCCGTGAGGCACAGAGCGACCGAGTCGCGCACGCGTGAGGGCACGCGTGCGTCCAATAAATATCTACTGGGCACTATTCCCCGCTGCGGGGGCGGCTCCCGGGGCGCGCCCGCTCACGACGGGCCCGGTCCTCACCCGCCCGGGGTCCCGCCGACGGCCCGTTTCCCTCGCCCTCGGACGGTCCGGACCGGATCTCGGCGGGGGCCTCGGGCAGACCCGCCACCCAGGCCGCGTCGGGCTCGCACGGGGGCGCCAGGGCGACGAGCTGCGGGTGCGGAGTGATGTACGGTGTGGAGGCGGGGGCAAACGAGTCGTGGCACGGGCGATCGTCGCCGGTGATCTCCGGGTGCAGGCGGTGGACGTGGAAACGCGGCGAGTCGGTGTGGATCCGGCCCCAGCCCGCCTCGGTCCGGGGCGCCCGGGTCACCCACCAGATACGCCAGTCGGTGGCCGGATCCCCGGGCGGCGCGAAGGGCATCGGGCAGTAGAGGAAGGCCTTGAGGTCCCCCGCCGCCAGGTCGCCGGGGCGGGCCCGTTCGCAGATCTCCGCGCCGACGTCCGCCAGATAGCCGTTGCCGGCGGACTGGGTCCGCAGCTCGTCGGCGACCGCGGGCCAGGTACGCTGTGCCACGACGGCCAGGATCCCCGCGAGCGCGAGGCCGGCCCAGCGGGCATGACGGCGTCGTCCGACGGGCCCGGCCGCCATGGCGGCGAAGGCCACCGGGAGGGCCACGGCCACGTGCCGCGGATCGGACCACACCACCAGCGCCGGGAGGACCGCCACCAGGGGAGCCAGGGGGGCCAGGCGCCGGAGTCCCACGCCGCCGACCGCGGTGAGCGCCAGGGCCGCGACCACCAGGGCCCATGCCTCCGGCGCACCCCCGATCGCCCGGGTGGCGTGGTATCGGATCAGCCCGAATCGAGCGCCGTCGTGGTAGTAGCTCGCGATCCGGTCCCTCTCCTCCGCCGGCACCTCCAGTCGGGCGTGGACGGGCACGTCGCTGGTGCGCAGTTCCGCTCCGGCGTTGGCCACCCGGGTGAACCACGGCTGGTCCCAGGGGGTGCCGGCCCCCTGACCGAAAAGGGCCGGAGCCAGCACCAGGACTCCGAGGATGGCGACGACCCGCGCCCCACGCCAGGCGAGCCTTCCGTGCAGGACGGGTGCGAGGCCGAGCAGGACAGCGGCCAGTACCAGCCCGTGGGACCTCCACAGGGGCGCGGTTCCCGCGATGACGGCCAGCAACGAGGACCCGAGGGCGCCCGGCCAGCGCCGAACTGCGAGGACCGCCAGCGCACCGCAGAGCAGGAGGAGCATCACCCAGGTGTCGGGCTGAGCCTGGGTCGTCAGCGCCGCCGTGTGGGGTGTGAGCAGCGCGAGCGAGGCGGCGGCGATGGCCAGCGCTCGTCCGGCTCCGAGGCCGCGGGCCAGCAGGTAGGTCGCGGGCGGCACGAGGGCAGCACCGATCCAGGCGGCGAGCCCGGCAGCGGGGACCGGCATCAGGCCCGTCGCGGCATGGAGCAGGTAGACGAGAGCGGGGAAGGCAGGGGGTACGGCGCTGGGGGCGCCGAGGGGGGTGTTCAGGGCGTAGAGTCCCCATAGATCGGCGTCCCCCCCCGCGGGCTCCGCCAGGCCCAGGACTCCGCTCAAGACGGGTACGAACGCGGCCCCGACTCCCAGCAAGGCCGCACCGATCCCGGCGTCCACGCGCGACGGGCCCCGGTCGGCCGGCGCCTCTGGTCCACCCTCACTCACGGCGGACCAGCATACCAGCGCCCCCCCCCGACGGCGCGCCAGCACGCCGGTCCCTCGGCTGCTACGATCCCTCGCCAGGAGCGAACCATGGCAGCGAAGATCGAGGGTCCGACCCGGGTCGAGGCCGCGGGTGACATCCCCAAGCTGATCGACGAGTACTTCGGCCGGGTGAACTCGGGAGACCGGGGCGTGAGCATCGCCCACATGCGCTCCCCGGCCGGCTGGTCGGAGCCGGGCCAGACCCCGGAGTTCGACGAGTACACCGTGGTGCTGCGCGGCGTCCTGCGCGTGGAGACCCGGGACGGGGTCCTCGAGATCCAGGCGGGCCAGGGGGTGCACGCGCCGGCGGGTGACTGGGTACGGTACGCCTCCCCCGGAGACGACGGCGCGGAGTACCTGGCGGTCTGCCTGCCCGCGTTCTCTCCGGACACCGTGCACCGGGACGAGACGTGAGGTTCCTCAGAGCCGTGACCGGGGTCACCGTCGCGGCGCTGGCCGGCGGGCTGGCGTTCGCGGGCTGTACCGGCTCGGGGTTCAGCTCGGCGGCGTGCCGGACGGTGGACAAGGCGGTGGAGGGCGACCTGGCCTCGGACGTGGTCGGCACCTGGGAGGGGTACGGGATCGACAGCCGGCTGGTGTATCTGTTCGAGGAGGGGGGCGAGTTCCGCTTCGTCGAGCCCCCCAATCGCTACGCACCCTCCGGCCTGGAGGACGAGGGAAGCTGGATCGTGCTGGGGGAGGACGAGCTGTCGGTGAGCTGGTCCGACGGGAGCTCTTCGTCGTGGACCGCGGAGGTGACCGACGCCAACCTCCGGTTGACCACCTCGTCGGCATTCGGCGAGAACGAGGAGTCCTGGACCGAGACCTGGTCTCGCGTCTGCTGTACGGGATCGCCGAAGCCCTGTCTGTGACCCCCCGCCTCCCGGCGGGTCAGTCGGAGTCGCGGAACGTCCGCTCGAAGAGTTCTCGAATCGCCCGGCGGCCGATCTCGTGCAGGTCTCGGCTCCCGGTCCCCGTGAACCGCCGAGCGCGGATGGTCAGCAGCTCGGCCCGTTGCCAGGAACCGTCCCGCCAGCTGTACCAGTTGCCCGTACCCTGGTCGAACACGTGGACCGGCTTGCTCCAGAGGCGGGCCAGCTCCACCGCCCAGCCGGTGCCACCGGCGACGGTCCCGTCGGGGAGGATCTCTCCGACCACGAACACCTGCCCCGCGCTAACCACCTGGTGCCAGATGGTCTGCAACAGGCGGCGGAAGGCCTCGTCCTCCCGGTAGGAACGGCTCAGGTGCCGCTGCAGATACCCCTCGCTCACGTCGCCCAGCGTCAGCTCGGCCTCGCTCAGCTCCACCAGTCCCCGGGTCCGCGCCACCTCGCGACCCGCGTGGGAATAGGTGACCTCCACGACCCCCCAGCGCTCGGCCTGGGCCCCGAACTCGGCCTCGGCGCCGTCGGCGCCACCCGAGAGCAGGGTGAAGTCCGCCGGCGCGATGGCCGGCTCGTCCAGGCTCACCGCCTCGGCGTCGATCACCGTCGCGGTCCGGTCGAGCACCACGTACAGGTCGCCGGCGGGCGGACCCACGGTGTCGTGGAGCACCCGCACCGTGGTCTGTCGCCCCCTGGGCTCGAGGAAGATGGCCAGGTCGATGAGGTCGTCGAAGTCCTCGACCGCCGGGGGCAGGCTCGTGGGGTGGGCGCCGGTGAGGGCGCGGCTGGTCAGCGCCGTGATCCACAGCTCGGCCCCGGCCTCGGCGGCCACGCGCTTGAGTTCGGCCACCTCGCGGCGGACCTGTACCGGGGGACCGGCCCAACCGTAGCCGTCCACCAGGATGATCAGCGGCGTCCCCTCCCGGATCCCGGTCCCCTCCCGGACCAGGCGGGACAGGGTCGGGGCGTCGACCCGGGCGCCGTCGAGGGAGTGCATGGTGAAGCGGCGTCCCAGCAGCTCCAGCCGCGACCGCTTCTCCCCTTCGGTGTCCAGGGGGAAGAGATCGCCGATCTGGACCCGATACCGGGTCTTCACCTGGGCCTCGATCTCGCCGAGGGAGACGTGGAGCACGGCGGCGCCGCGCATCAGGTAGTCGAGGCCCATGCGGACCAGGCAGCTGCTCTTGCCCTCGCCCGCCCGGGCCATGACCACGCCCAACCTGCCCGCACCGAGCTCGTCGCGCTCGGTCTGCTCGAAGATCCGCAGCGGACCAGTGGGCGGTACGGGTGACGGTGCCTCGCCCTCGAGGTCCTCCTCGGACCAGCTGGCCTCCTCGCCGTCGAGGTCCACCGCCGTGAGGGAGGGCATGCTGGGTTCACTGAGCGACAGATCGGCGCGGGCCCGCTCGCGGACCTCGGGGGGCTCGGGGAGGTAGCGGATCACCGCGTCCAGCAGGGGCTGGACGCCCTTGTTCTTGTACGCCGAACCCAGCAGGACCGGGGTGACGCGCAGGTCCACCGTGGCCGCGCGGATCGCGGCGCGGATCCGGGCCGCGGTGACCTCGCCTTCCTCGACGGCCCGGGTCAGGGAGTCCGAGAACATCGACAGGGTGTCGATCATGCGCTCCCGGGCGGACTCGGCCGCAACCCGCATGTCCTCGGGAATCGGGACCGAGATCGGATGTTCGCCGGAGGGGCCGGCGAAGCGCACTGCGCGCATCCGCACCAGGTCGACCACCCCCACGAAGCGCTCCTCCCGACCCAGGGGGAGCTGGAGCAACACGGGGTTGATGGCGAGCCGGTCGCGGAGCTGGACCGCGAGCCGCACCGGGTCGGCGCCGTCGCGGTCACACTTGTTGATGAAGATCAATCGGGGCAGGCGATAGCGGCGGATCCGGCGGTCCGCCGTGTAGGTCTGGCGCTGGATGCCGGCCACGGCGTCCAGCATCAACACGGCTCCGCTGAGCGACGGTACGGCGCCCCGGGCGTCCCGGGTGAAGCGCAGCGGGCCGACGGTGTTCACCAGCTCGAGGACGTGGTCCCGCCAGATCCCGCGAACGGATCCCAGAGCCTCGCGGGCCGCCGTCCGCTCACCGTCCGCGCCGGTGAAGCCCTCCTCCCGGGTCGGGGCGACGAACTCGCGGATCCGGCGCCCGAGGGTGGACGCGCCGCTGTCGATGTGGCCGGCGATCGCGATGGTCCGCATGCTGGCCTGGTCGCTGGACACCCGGGTCTCCCGTTCCACCCCCGCAGCGGGCGTTTGGGTACGCCCTTTCCCCGCGGGGGTCAAGCACCCCTGGACGTCCCGCGCGGACTGCAGTCCGCACAGGGTCTATCACGCGCGCGTGCTCCTTGTAGTAAAAAGGGGGCGCTTCCGGGGGGACGCGCCGTCCCCCCCCAGCGAGGACGTCCATGGATTTTCCGATCTTCCACATCGATTTCTTCGGCAACCGCATGCTGATCGCGGTCATCGCGGTGGTTCACGTGTTCATCAACCACTCCCTGGCCGTGGGGGCGATGCCCCTGGTCGCGGCGCTGGAGTGGTGGGGACACCGGACCGGCGACAAGGCCTGGGACGGACTGGCCTACCGAATCCTCTTCGTTTGTTTCGTGGTCACCACGACCTTCGGCGCGCTCACCGGTGTGGGCATCTGGCTGTCCACCTCGCTGGTGAACCCGTACGCCATCGGCAGCCTGATCCGGGTCTTCTTCTGGGCCTGGCTCGCCGAGTGGGCGGTGTTCGTGCTCGAGGTCGTCTTCATCATGCTCTACTTCCTGACCTGGAAGCGGATGAAGGGCGCCCTGAAGGGCCGCCACGTGGCCATCGGTGGGGCGCTGGCGGCTTTCTCGTGGCTCACGATGGCGATCATCACCGCGATCCTCGGGTTCATGATGGCGCCGGGGAGCTGGGTGGAGTCCCGGAGCTTCCTCTCGGGGGTGTTCAACCCGATCTACCTCCCCCAGCTGGCCTTCCGTACGCCCACCGCGATGCTGGCTGCGGGTCTGTTCGCCCTCTTCCTGGCGTTCTTCTTCACCCGCCAGGACGCCGAGCTGCGGCGCCGGGCGATCCGCGGACTGTCCGCCTGGGTCCTGGTCTGGCTGCCGCTGGCCGCCGGGGGCGCCCTGTGGTACCGGGCCGTGGTGCCGGCCTGGATGTGGGACAACCTGCCGGTGGCGATGACCACCCAGGACCTGACCCGCTGGCAGGGGCTCATGGGCTGGACCCTGCTGGCCGCGGTGGCGGTGGCCGGGATCGTGGCCCTCTGGGGACTCGCAGCCCCGCGGACCCTCCCGCGGTTCGCCCTGATCCTGCCCTTCTTCGGCTGTCTGCTGCTGCTCGGGAGCTTCGAGCGGGTCCGCGAGTTCATCCGCAAGCCGTACGTCATCGCCGAGTACATGTACGCCAACGGGATCCGGGTGGACGACTACCCGCTGCTGGCCGAGGAGGGGATCCTGGCCCACGCGACCTACGTCTCGACCCGGCAGGTCACCGAGGACAACGGCGTCGAGGCCGGGCGCGAGGTCTTCCGCATCGCCTGCACCCGCTGCCATACCACCACCGGCGTCAACGGCCTGACCACCCGACTGGAGCAGATGTACGGCCCCGATCCCTGGAACCGGGACACGGTCAAGGCCTACGTGCTGGGCATGCACAACGCGCGGCCGTTCATGCCCCCCTTCCCCGGGACCGACAGGGAGGCGGGCGCCCTGGCGGACTACCTGCTCCACCTGCAGCAGAACCGCGATCCCCTGTTCGGGGCCCAGACCGTGGGGGTGGCCGTGGGGCCCGCCCCGGACGGCGCGGGTGAGTCCGCCCCCGCGGGCGCGGAAGGGTCGGAGGGCTAGACCATGGACACCACACCGGTCCCCCGCGACATCCCGCTGCCGTTCCCCGCCGGCCAGGTCGAGCTGGAGGCCGCCATCGTCCTGCTGTTCCTGGTCCACATCCTGTTCGTGAACCTGATGGTCGGCGGATCGCTGCTGTGCGTGATCTACGAGATCGCGGGGCTGATCGACCGGCGCTGGGACGCCCTGGCGAGAGCGGTCTCCGAGACGATCACGGTCAACAAGAGCATGGCGGTGGTGCTCGGTGTGGCCCCCTTGCTGGCCATCAACGTGCTGTACACCGTGCACTTCTACTCCGCGAACGCGCTGACGGGCACCGCCTGGCTGATGATCGTGCCGCTGGTGGCCACCGCCTTCCTGATCGCCTATGCCCACAAGTACAGCTGGGACGCGCTCTCGGAGCACAAGGGGCTCCACATCGCCATCGGCCTGGCCGGGACCGGACTCCTGCTGGGGGTGCCCTTCATCTTCCTGGCCAACGTCAACCTCATGCTCTTTCCCGAGCGCTGGACCGATGTGCAGGGCTTCGCGAGTGCCCTGTTGCTGCCCAACGTCTTCCCGCGATTCCTCCACTTCCTGGTGGCGTCGCTCGGAGTCTCGGGGCTGGTCTTCGCCGGGTGGTTCAGCCGCCAGCGATTCGACGGCGAGGTCCTCGAGAGCTTCGACCGCCCCGCCCTGCGCAGCCACTTCGCGTCGGTGGCCTTCGGCGCGTCGGCCCTGCAGTTCGTGGCCGGACCCCTGGTCCTGCTGACCCTCCCCGCCCACGGACTGAGCTGGGCCCTGGTGTTCAACGTGGGCCTGGCCGCCTCCCTGGCCCTGGGCGCCCTGCACTTCCTGTGGCAGGAGACCCGCCGGCCGGAGCCGACCCTGGGCCGGCGGTACTGGCTGGCCGTGGGTCTGCTGACCGGCACCGTGATCTTCATGGCCTACGCCCGCCACCTGTACCGCGAGGACGCCCTGGAGCCCCACCAGCGGCGGATGGCCGAGGTGACCGAGAACTACACGCTGGCCGTGCAGGGGGCACAGATGCGCCTCGCGGCCGGCACGCCGAGGGTAGCCGCCGGGGAGCCGGGAGCCGTGCCGGGGGAGAAGTTCTACAAGACCCTGTGCGCGGCCTGCCACGCCGTGGACACCCGCCTGGTGGGGCCTTCGCTGGCCGAGGTCGCCCCGGACTACCAGGCCGATCCCGAGTCGATGGTGGCGTGGATCAAGGCGCCGCAGAAGCGGCGCCCCGACTACCCCGACATGCCCGCGCTGAGCATGCCCGAAGACGAATACGCCAAGGTCGCCCGCTACGCCGTGGCCCTCGGCCTCGGCCAGGATCCCGCGTCCC
The DNA here is from genome assembly GCA_964542165.1 of uncultured Rickettsiales bacterium. Lineage (GTDB taxonomy): Bacteria > Myxococcota_A > UBA796 > UBA9615 > CAYRNR01 > CAYTBN01. The sequence goes on along the minus strand of CAZITQ010000083.1, from coordinate 18,536 downwards.
TCACCCCCCCCTGAGGCCGACGTACGTCCGATTGTCCACCTCGGTCGTGGATTCTTGTTGCGAGACACCGCAGCGGGTGTTAGATGGGTCTAACAGAAGGGTGAGACATGGCCGCTCAGACCGCGCAAGGAACGCTGACAGGCGCCCTCGAGGACTACCTGGAGACGATCTTCCAGCTGCTCCAACGGCAGCCATTCGCGCGGGTCAGGGATATCGCGAACGCGCGGAGCGTGAAGGCGGGATCCGTGTCGCCGGCGCTCAAGCGGTTGGCGGACCTGGGGCTCGTGAAGTACGTGCAGCGGGAGTACGTGACCCTCACCGACGAGGGGGAACGCGAGGCTCGCCGGGTGTACGCCCGCCACCAGCTGTTGATCCGCTTCTTCACACAGGTTCTGCAGATGTCCCCGGAGGCGGCCGAGCGGGACGCCTGCCGCATCGAGCACAGCATGTCCGACGAGGCCATGGACCGGATGGTGCGCTTCTTCGAGTACCTCTCCGCCTGTCCCAATAGCCCCCCCGACTTCCTCGAACGCTTCCACGGCTGCTCGATCGTGCACGAGGGTTCGGTCCCGTGCCCCCACCACTGCGAACACGACCAGTCCATGCGTCGAGTCGGAGGAACATCCATGAGTGTCTACGACATGAAGCCCGGCGATTCCGGGTGTGTGACGCAGGTGAACGCCCATGGCGCCGTTCGGCAGCGGTTGCTGGACATGGGCATCCTGCCCGACGTCCGGGTGGAACTGGAGCGGGTGGCGCCCACTGGCGAGCCCCTGTGGATCAAGCTGGATGGAACGCAGCTCGCGCTGCGTCGTCAGGAGGCCCAGGCCGTCCTGATCAACCGCTCGTAGCGTCTTCTTTTTTTTTGCCTACTTGTAGAGATGGCTAACAAATGCTGAGACCACTCCGAAAGGCCGACCCCGAGCCCGCAGCCGTCCGCGTGGCGCTCGCGGGGAATCCCAACTCGGGCAAGACCTCCCTCTTCAATGGCCTGACCGGCGCGCGGCAGCACGTGGGCAACTACCCGGGCGTCACCGTCGAGAAGCGGGACGGCAGGTTTCGACACGGGGGGCGGTCCTTCGAGCTGACCGACCTGCCGGGGACCTACTCCCTCACCTCGTTCTCCCCCGAAGAGCGCATCGCACAGGACGAGCTGTTGGGCGGCGACTTCGCCGTGGTGGTGGTCGTCGTCGACTCCACAGCCCTCCGTCGGAGCCTGGTGCTGCTGGCCCAGGTGATGCAGACCGGCGCCAGCGCTGTGCTCTGTCTGAACATGGCCGATGAAGCCCGGGCCGCCGGCCAGCAGGTCGACGTGGCTCAGATGGAGTCCCTGCTGGGCTTCCCGGTCGTCGAGACCGTGGCACACAAGGGGGAGGGTCGCGACGACCTACGGGTCGCCATAGGCCGCGCGGTCGACTCTTCTCCGGGGGGGCCCCGACTGGCGCTGGGCGAACGGCTCGAGGCGGCCATCGCACCCCTGAGGCCGTTCCTCGCCGAGGCTGACGTCCCCGAGAACCGGCGGGACTGGATCGCCACCAAGCTGCTGCTGGGCGAAGATCAGTTCGTCGAGCGGATGCGCGCCGGGGGCGAGCCAGGCCGCCGCGCCGTGGCCGAGGCCGAGCGCCAGCGGACGAAGCTGGAGACCGAGACTGGCCAGGACGCGCCACTTTACATCACCGAGCGGTACTTCGGCTTCGCCAACGGCCTGGTCAAGGAGACGCTTCGCAGGGCTCCACGGCAGGACGCTCGCGCCCTGTCGGACGCGGTGGACCGGGTGCTGGTCCACCGCCTGCTCGGGCTGCCGATCTTCGGGGCGGTGATGTACGGCATCTTCTGGCTGACCTTCACCGTCGGCGAGGCGCCGATGGGTTGGATAGAGGCCGGATTCGAGGCTCTGGGAGGCTGGATCACCGGGTTGTGGCCCACGGGCAGCGAGTCGGCCCTGCTGTCTCTTCTGGTGGACGGGGTCATCGGTGGTGTGGGCGGGGTGGTCGTGTTCCTGCCCAACATCGTCCTGCTCTTCCTGGGCCTGGCGCTGCTGGAGGACACGGGCTACATGGCCCGGGTCGCCTTCCTGATGGACCGGGTGATGCACCGCTTCGGGCTGCACGGCAAGAGCTTCGTGCCGATGATGACCGGCTTCGGTTGCTCGATCCCCGGGATCATGGCCACCCGCACCCTCGAGAACGAGCGCGACCGACTCACGACCATGCTCGTGCTGCCGTTGATGTCCTGCGGCGCCCGGTTGCCGATCTGGATGCTGCTGATCCCGGCATTCTTCGCCCCCGTGTGGCGCGCGCCGATGTTGTTCATGGTCTACGGCATCGGCATCCTGCTGGCCCTCGTACTCGCGCTGGCGCTGAGGCGCTCGGTCCTGCGGGGCGAGGACGCCCCCTTCGTCATGGAGCTCCCCCCCTACCGCTTGCCGACCCTGCGAGCCGTGTTCCAGAAGATGGGGGAGCGGGCGTGGATCTACCTGCGCAAGGCAGGCACGGTGATCCTCGGCATCTCGATCCTGATGTGGTTCATCACCGCTTACCCCAAGAAGGACGGCTACGAGGTGGACACCCTGCTCGCGGAGGGCACCGTGCAGCTGGACGCGGGCGAGCTGGCCAACGCGCACGCCGAAGAAGATCTGCGCCACTCCATCGCCGGGCGCATCGGCTCGGGACTGGAGCCGCTGATCCGGCCCCTGGGGTTCGACTACAAGATGGGAACGGCGATGATCGGCGCCTTCGCGGCCAAGGAGGTCTTCGTGGCGCAGATGGGCATCGTGTACGCCATGGGCGAGACCGACGAGGAGTCCGAGGGGCTTCGGGAGACCCTGGCCCGGGAGTACAGCCCTCTGACCGGGCTCTCACTGATGCTCTTCCTTTTGATCGCTGCCCCCTGCATGGCGACCATCGCGGTCACCAAGCGGGAGTCGGGGAGCTGGAAGTGGGCCCTGTTCCAGCTGGTCGGATTGACCGGTGTGGCCTACCTGGTGTCGCTGATCGTGTACCAGGTCGGCCGGCTGGTCGTGTGAGGGAGCGATGGGAGTGGAGATCCTGGTGGTCGGCGCGGTCGTCGGGCTGGCGGGGGTGTGGGCGGGGCCGCGGGCCGGGCGCGCCCTGAATCCGCCGCCGCCACGACCCGGCGCCCATCCATGCTCCGGGTGCACCAGCTGCCCCGACCAGGTCGGCGACCCCACGTTGACAAACTGCAAATCGAGCCTAGATTTTGAATAGTCAAAAAACGGAGGGTCTGCCATGACCAAACGAATCTGGATCGGAGGAGCGATCGCCGCGATCTCGGCCCTGTGGGCGCCTCCCGCGTCCGCCGCCGACACCACCGAGCCCTTCGACCTCGGGGCCACCGACGTGGACTTCTACGTGGGCTTCGACGGGATGGGTCCCCAGGGGGGTGAACGTGCTCTGTATGGCGACATCATGCTCGGCTACGGGTTGACACCGCGCCTCTCGGGGTACGTGGGTACGACCCTGTCCGCAAACGAGCAGTTTGCCGACGGCAACGCGGACGTGTACCTCGGACTCTACGGAACCCCCCTGGACACGGACCACTTCGACCTGGATCTGTTCCTGGACTTCTCCGCGGGTGGGGACGGATTCGACGACTTCGCGCTGACACCGATGACCGAGCTCAACTTCGATCTGACACCGGACCTGGGTAGCTGGGGGCTCTACGCCCGGATCGCCCTGCCGCTGTATGGCCAGCCCAAGGAGGGCGATCCGGACGAGCACGAGCGGGCCCTCGACGTGGTGCTGAATCCGGGGACCTACGTGTCCCTCGGCGATCGGCATCAGATCCTGGTCGAGTACGAGATGTCCTTCCACCCGAAGGCGACCGAGGACGGCCACACAACGGACGTGGGCGGCGTTGCGCTGGGCTACAACGTCTCGCTCACGCCCGACGGTTCCTTCGAGTTGGTCAACCAGGTGTTCCTGGACATCCCCGGCAAGGACGAGCAGGCCGCTGTGGGCGTCAGCACCGGGTTCATCGTGACCCTACCGAGCGCCAGGCGCGACTCGGTGGCTCAGGTCGCTCGCCTGGTCCGCTGACTTCCCCGCTCGCTACTCCCCGTCCAGCCAGGCCTCGAGGTTCTCGGCGTGGGTCTCCATGCCCAGGGCGACCATGTACAGGGTCGCGTCCTCGCCGAGCAGGGACTGGTCGTTGACCAGCCAGGTGGTCTGCAGGCGGTAGTGACCGCCGTCGACGCGGGGGACGAAGGCGTTGAGGTAGTACTGCTCGTAGACCTCGAGCAGGGGCGAATTGTCCTCGGGCTGGTCCACCAGCCACGAGCGCTGGACCAGGGACCAGCCGTCCTCGTTCTCGACCCAGACGTACTGGTTGTACGCCTGATTGGTGCTCTTGATGCCCAGCGCCAGGTTGACCTCCATGTCCTCGACGGTCTCGAGGCGGGCGCACTCCCGGTCCATGAAGCAGTCGAGATCGGTGACGAAGGTGCGCTCGAAGGTCTCGTACCAGTCGGGCTCGACCTGGATCTGGTCCACCTCGAGCAGGGCCGAGGCTGCGGCATCGACGGAGTGCTCGGAGCGGGTTGCGATGGCCACACCGAGGATCTCGTCCACGCTGCGGTCCTTGCCGTCGAGTCCGTCCACCACCTCGTCGGCCAGCCCCTGGACCACGAATCCGTCCAGGGTCTCCTCCCAGTGGCCGTCGAGCCAGGTCCCCAGGTTCGCCAGGCCGGCGGCCATCTCGGCATCGTCCTCGTCCGGGTGGTGGACGAAGAGGTAGCTGCACAGCTCGTCCAGGTCCTCGGGGGCGTCCGGGGGCCGGGGGCAGCCGGTGACGACCAGCAGGGCCAGGGCAGCGGCCGCGGCGGGGATGCGGTTCATCGATTCACCTCGGGATCGCCCACGGCGACCGGCGGCAAGGTACACGATGGAGGGGCAGTCGCCAAATGATCACGCGCGACGGCGGCCAGAGCGGAGCAGGAGCAGGAGACCGAGGACCGCCGGGGTCCAGGTCGCGGGCGCGGCGCCGGCGCCCAGCTCGCACGACTCTGCGCAGCAACCGTCCGGATCCGGCCCCGAGGAGTCGTCGTCGCCGGCGCTGTCGTCGTCGCCGGTGCTGTCGTCGTCGCCGGTCGAATCGTCGTCGCCGGTGGAGTCGTCATCGTCGTCGTCCGGCGGGATCAGGTCGATGCACCAGTCGTCGACCTCGTAGGTCTCGTCCGGGGCATTCTCGATCCGGTGGCGGATCACCTCCACGGCGTCCAGGTCCACCGTCCCGTCCCCGGTCACCTCGATCCGCAAGGTGTGATAGCCGTCGTCGCCGATGAACTCGTGCTCGAAGACCACCTCGGTGGTCGACGCCTGGTTGGCGTTCAGGTCCACGTCCCCGACGTGGTCGCCGTCCAGCCACACGGCCGCCGAGCCCCGATCCGGTCCGCGGGACGCCAGCCAGCGCACGCCGCGACCCCAGAACTCCACCTCGGCGGCGTCCCCCGCCACCGACGAGATCGTGGTCACCATGGCCGTACCGGGACCCTGCACGTGCTGCCAGTCATCTCCCTCGTAGCGCACGCTGCACGAGAAGTCCTCGTGGCGCAGGAGACGGTCGATCAGGTGCCAGTTCTCGCCGTCGTCGCAGGTGAAGAAGGCCCCGTAATGCGTCGAGACCAGCAGGGCCTCGTCGGAGGGGCGCCCGGGCGGGACCGCCACGGCCAGCACGGTCGCGCCGAAGGGGGTGGGCAGGATCTCCCAGCTCACCCCGGCGTCCAGGGAGCGGGCCAGCCCCGGGGGCTCCAGGGAGGCGTAGATCGCCGAGCCCGGGTCCCCGTACGCGTCGGTCATGAGCCGACCGAACTGTCGCGCCAGGTGCACGTCCGCGTCGATCCCGTCTTGCTCCAGCCACTCCCCCGACTCGCCCACCCGCCGCCACACGCGCCCCCCGTCGGACACGACCCCGACCACGTCTTCGCCACCGGATTCGACCGCAAACACCCCCCGGTAGCGTTGGGCGTCGGGCAGGTCGAACAGCACCTGCCAGCTCGCGGCCCCGTCCGACGTGCGCACCACCGCCGCCGGCATGTCCCGCCCGGCGTAGATCACGTCGACGTCGGTGGGCGAGAACGCGAAGTGGGCGATCTGGGGCCCCTCGGGGGTGGGATCGAGGAAGACCTGCTGCCAGTCGAGGCCTCCGTTCTCGCTTCGCACCACCATCCAGCGCACGTCCTCGTCCGTGCCCAGGGCGTAGGCCACCCCGCTGGTGCGGAAGTCCGGCGCCAGGTGGATCTGGGCCAGGTGATCGGTGATGGGCGAAGAGATCTCCTCCCAGCTCTCGCCCGCGTCGGGTGACCGCAGCATGCGCCGGCTGAGGATGGCGAACAGGCGGGGATCGTCCGGATACTCTGGCGCGATGTTCATCCACTCGGCGAACATCCGCTGCTGGCGGTCCGCGAGCACGTCGTAGGTCTCTCCGCCGTCGGTGGTGCGGTAGATGCCCCCGCCGTACGAACCCAGCCAGATCGTCGGATCGTCGGGGTAACCCGGCGAGATGTGCATGGCCCGGACGTAGGTGGGCAGGATGGTGCAGCGCTCGGACCAGGTCTGGCCGTCGTCCTCGCTGACGTAGACACCCTCGTAGGCCGAGTAGGCCACCGGGGCGAGCTCCGGCGCCGGAGTGCGCAGCATGCTGTAGTGCCCCCAGGCCGGGGACGACTGGGCCACCGGTGGGGCGACCCCCTCGTTGCACCAGAACCAGGTCGTACCCCCGTTGTACGAGCACAGCACGGCGTGGTCGCTCGACACGGCCAGCACGTGGCTCGCGGAGACGGCCTGGATGTCCTGGATCGGCTCATCGAGGGGCTGCCCCGGGCCCAGCTGGGGGACCACCTGGAACCAGCTGTCCCCGCGGTCGTCGCTGAGCAGGACCGAGCCCCCGGTCGTGCCGACCCACACCCGGTCCAGCTCGAACTCGGGGGCGATGGCCAGAACCGCCGGGTCGATGGAGGGCTGTGCCTGCACGACGATCTCCCAGGCACCGCCGCCGTCGGTGGACCGGTAGACCTCGCCGGCCCCCGCGATGACGAACAGGGTCGGATCGTCCGGGAACCCCGGCGCGAGGGCGATGTCCCTCACGTCCGCCGCCGGAAAGCCGCCCACCGCGGACCAGTTCTGGCCGCCGTCGTCGCTCCGCAGCAATCCCTCCGCCGTTCCCGCGAACAGGGTCGGGGCCAGGTCGTAGGACGGGGACGGCTCGAAGCACTGGACCACCTCGCCGTCCGGCTCGCCCGTGGCCGCCCAGGTCCACCCTCCGTCCAGGCTCTCGAACAGGGTCGTCGACGCCATATCCGCGGCCAGCAGCACGTCGGCGGTCGCGAAGCGCAGATCGGTGAACTCGTGGGTCATCCCCGCAGGCGCCACGTAGCCCCAGGAGCTTCCCCCGTCCTTGCTCACCAGCACCAGGGGCCTGCCGGGGTAGAGGTACTGGGCGACCAGGTGTTCGCCGTCGCTCCCCGGGGCCACGGCGATGGCCGACATCGGATCGTGGGGCAGGTGGGCAGCGGCCGGCGGGCCGAGTGCAAGGGCCAGCACCAGGGCAATCGCGGGGTAGTGCTTCGGTAGCGTCACGTGCACCCCTCGAGCCGAGCGGAAGGGCCACGGCTCCGGTGGCGCCTATTCTAGATAGGCCACTCGGACCTTGCACGGATCGGGGCCCCGGTGTCGAATGGACCCGCTCGGAGGTGACCCATGCGTCCCATACGCTTCTTGCTGCCGATCGCGGCCCTCGCGGTCGGCCTGCTCGTCTGTGGTTGTCCGGCGGACGACGACGACTCCGCGGGCCCCGGAGACGACGACGTCACCGGCGATGACGACACCACCGACGACGTGTCCTCCGAGGGCATCGCACTGCGGGAGGACGGCTGGCTCCGCGGAGACCTGCACCTGCACACCAGCCACAGCGACGGGTTCAACGACGTGGCCACCGTGATCGCGGTGGCCGAGTACCTGGAGGACGAGACCTTCCTCGCCTACCACCCCGAGTTCGTGGGCAACCACCTGGACTTCCTCGCGCTCACCGACCACCGGACCACCACCCAGAACGACGACCCCGACTTCGTCAGCGACCGGTTGATCCTGATCCCGGGCGAGGAATTCGGCACCGACGGCCACGCCGGGTGCCTCGGGGTCACGGACACCGTGCACCACGATCCGGACGGGGACGGGGTGACCGACGACGACATCGCCGCGGCCGTGGACGAGGCCCATGCCCAGGGGGCGCTGTTCTCGCCCAACCACCCGATGCTCGAGACCCACGAGTGGAGGTGGGACGTGCGCGACCACGACGCGGTGGAGATCTGGAACTTCGGCTGGGCGCTGGCGTCACCCGCCGCCAGGGAGGACGACTTGCCCGGCTGGGAGGCCACCCACGGCGCCGCCAGCCCCTTCTACCGTCGCGCGGTCCAGGAGACCGGCGTCCTCGCGGACACCCAGGGGCTGACCCTGTGGGAGGCCTGGCTGGCCCGGGGCATCCACGTGGCTCCGATCGGCGGCAGCGACCGCCACGCACTCGTACTGCCCGGCACACCGGCGACCTACGTCCGGGCGGAGGGGGCGGACGCCGATGCGGTCCTGGAAGGGATCCGGTCCCGGCACACCTTCGTGTCCCGCAACCCCGCCGCGGCCCAGGTGCTGATGGAGGTGGAGCTGGACGGAGCGATCCACGAGATGGGCGACGAGGCGCCGGTCGGGGACGGAGGTGGCCAGGCGACGGTCCGCGTTCGGGTGGCCCGCGCCGACGGAGGCCTCCTGCGGGTCGTCACCGGCTCGGCCGTCGCCAGCGACGAGGCCCTGGAGGACGCTCCCCTGGGTCAGGTGATCCACGAGCAGGTCCTGGAGGGGGGCGACGTGACCGTGGAGATCGCCCTGGACGTGTCGGCCGGGGACTGGGTCTACCCCCTGGTCCTGGAGCCCCTGGTGCCGCCGTGGGCCACCGCCGATCAGGAGGCCCTGATCGAGGAGCTGGCCGAGACCTTCCTCGCCGGCGGTGCGGAGCCCTCGGAGATCGCGATCACCCTGGCCCCCCTCCTGGGGGACGTCTCCGCCCTCGACCCCGCCCTCTGCGATCCCGAGACCTGGGAACCCGACGCGCTGCAGTGCGTGCCCGTCGCGGGCGAAGGTATGGGTTCGGTGTTCATCCCCGATCTGCTGGACCGCCCCCTGCACGCCCACGTGGTCGATGGTCAGCTCAGCGAGTGGTGCATGGCCGCGGTGGGTTCGGCGATCCGCTTCGTACCCGCCCGATAGCGCGATTGGCCCCGCGGCCCTTGCCGCTGGCGGACGATGGGCTATCTTGTGTCGGCACCGACCCCGGAGATCGATCCGTGACACAGACCCACCGCCGGAGCCCCCTCCCCCCGCTCCTCGCCCTGGCCCTCCTGCTGGGCTGCCCCACCGACGAGCCGGAGCCCGTGGAGCCACAGGTCACGGCGGGCGGCTTCCACACCTGTGCGCTCGCGGCCTCGGGCACCGTCTACTGCTGGGGCGACAACTCACAAGGGGAGCTGGGCGACGGCACGACCGGGTCGTCGGCCAGCCAGGTCCAGGTCGCCGACATCACGGACATGGTCCAGGTCACGGCCGGGGAAACCCACTCCTGCGGCGTCCGCTCCAGCGGCCAGGCGGTCTGCTGGGGCCAGCAATACGAGACCTCGCCGACCGCGGTGAAGGGATTCAAGGACGCGCTGGCCATCGACGGCGGCGGGGCCTTCCGCTGCGCCGTGAGGGAGTCGGGCCAGGTCGCATGCTGGGGGGACAACACCATGGGGCAGCTCGGCGACGGGACGACCGCCGACAGCTCCAAGCCCCTGGACGTCCCCGGGCTGGCGGACGGGACCCGGGTGGCCGCCGGCCAGGACCACGCCTGCGCGCTCCACGGCTGGGGCGAGGTGAGCTGCTGGGGTCGCAACGACTACGGCCAGCTGGGCGACGGTGAGACCGAGCACGGGACCTGCGTCCACGGAAGTCTCGGGGACCTGGACTGCAGCGCCACGCCGGTGGCCGTGGAAGGGCTGAGTGACGCGGTGGAGTTGACCGCGGGACGTCATCACACCTGTGCGGTGCTGGGCAGCGGCGAGGTCCTCTGCTGGGGACTCAACGACCGGGGCCAGCTGGGCGACGGGACGCTGGCGAGCAGCTCCGTGCCGGTGACGGTCCTCGACCTGGACCCGGCCGTGCAAGTGGCCGCTGGAAGCGGGCACTCGTGCGCCGTGCTCTCCGCGGGCCCCCTCATGTGCTGGGGGGCCAACGAGACTCGCCAGCTGGCCGACGGCACCAAGGACGATCGGCTCTCCCCCGTGGCCTCGGGGGGCATCCGCGACCCGGTCCAGATCGCGGCGGGACAGTCCCACGGCTGCGCCCTGATGGAGACGGGCCAGCTGGTCTGCTGGGGATGGAACGAGTACGGGCAGGTGGGAGACGGGTCCACCGGCCCGAGCAGTCCCCCGCGCAGCGTGGCCGACCTCTCCGCCATGTGACGGCCGCCACCCGGTCGAGCCGACGCCGCTCGCCAACCCGGACTATGATATCGGCGAGCCACCGCGGCTCCCGGTGACGCCGCGGGCTGGAGCGGGACACCGTGACCGACCCCCAGGACGAACGCGACTCGCTATTGGACTCCACCGTGTCCGCGGGCGCGAACGTGGACGACGTGCCCGACGACGTTCTGGACGATCTGCCCGACGAGCGGGAATCGGTCCTGGATTCGACCATCTCCGCCGGCGCCCGGGCCGAGGGCGCTCCGGCGGTCACCGCCGAGCAACGGGGGGTCCGGGGCGACGACGGGGATGACGGTCACAGGGACGGGGAGGACCGGCGCCTGCCCCTGGTCGCCCCCGCCCGGACCCTGATGGTGCGGCGCCTCCCCACCGACGACGCCGACGGGGGCGGGCTGGGCCTGGAGCCCGAGGAGATCCGCGAGCGCCTGGGACGGACCGCGGTCCAGGTGGCCCTGCTGTTCCTGATCGTATTCGGCGTCAGCGTGATCACCTACACCCCGGAGTACCTGGCCGAGGTGCGCCGGGACGTGACCGTCGACCGGGCCGGGCCCGTGGCCATGGAGCACCTGGCCGCCGTGGCCACCATCGTGCTCTCCCTGTCCGTGTTCCTCCTGGTGCGCTTCCGGCGTCTACCCGCCCGCATCGCCGCGGACCTGGGCCTGCTGTTCTACGTGGCCGTGGCCGGGGGGATCTCCCTGTTCGAGCACTGGGAACCCTGGCCGGTTCACTACGCCCCCGTCCACATCTCCTGGGTCTGCCTCTGGATCCCCCTCTATCCGATGATGGTGCCCACCGGGAGAGGCAAGCTGGCGCTGGCCGCGATGGCGGCCGCCCTCACCGGACCCATGGCGCTGTTCGCCTCGGTGGCCTTCCGGGGGACGCCGCTGCCGGCGGTGGAGTCCCTCACCTGGGTCGTGCTGCCGCCGTTCCTGGCCGCGGCGCTGGCGGTCTACCCGGGGACGGCCCTGCACCGCCTGGAGCGGGCCGCCAAGCGAGCGCGCGAGCTGGGCGCCTACCAGCTGTCCGAGCTGATGTCCAAGGGGGGCATGGGCGAGGTCTGGAAGGCCGAACACCGGATCCTTGCCCGGCCCGCGGCGATCAAGCTGATCCGGCCCGCCAAGTTCCAAAAGGCTCCGCTGATCAAGCGCCGCCACACCGTGCAACGCTTCGAGCGCGAGGCCCGGATCACCGCCTCCCTGCGTTCCCCACACACCGTGGAGCTGTACGACTTCGGAGTGACCGACGAGGGGTCGTTCTACAACGTGATGGAGTTGCTGGACGGGCTGGATCTCAAGACGCTGGTCCAGGAACACGGCCCCCTGCCCGCCGAGCGCGCGGTCCACTTCCTGATCCAGGCCTGCGACTCGCTGGCCGAAGCCCATGCCCGCAGCCTCGTGCACCGGGACATCAAGCCGGCCAACCTGTTCGCCTGTCGCTACGGGCTGGAGGTGGACTTCCTCAAGGTGCTCGACTTCGGTCTGGCGCGGACGGCGCAACCCTTCGACGACCGGGAAGACCGGATCACCGCCGAGGGCATGACCGCCGGAACCCCCGCCTACATCGCCCCGGAGCTCGCCCGCGGTGAGCCGGCCTACGACCACCGGGTCGACCTGTACGGCATGGGCTGCGTGGCGTACTGGCTGCTCGCGGGACGGACGGTGTTCCACGCCCCCAACGTGATGTCCATGCTGCACAAGCACATCCGGCAGACCCCGACGCCCCTGTCGCGGCTGGGCGTCCGAGGCCTCCCGCCGTCGCTGGAGCAGGTGGTCATGTCCCTGCTGGAGAAGGACCCGCGGGACCGCCCTTCCGACGCCGCTTCCCTGCGCAAGCAGCTCGAGACCGTCGAACTGGACGAGCCCTGGACCATGGATCGCGCCCGACGCTGGTGGGACGCCATGCCTCCGCCGAGCCAGTTCGTGTGACGCCAGCCTAGTCGGCCCCGCGGATCTTCGACACCAGCTCGGCGTGCTGGGCCCGGGTCATGGGGGGCCAGCGCCAGGCGGCCAGCGCCGCGGCCAGCAGGATCACGCCGGGGACCGGTCCGACGAGAACCAGGATCGCGATCCGCGCCGACTCGGGCTGCTGTACCACCACGTCGCCAGTGGACTCCATGTACCCGGCCCAGCCCAGCACCTGGGCCACGACCCACAGGGCCACCGCGGTGGTGCACTTCTCCAGGAAGGTCATGACCCCGTAGAAGGCCCCGGCCCGGTCCTGTCCGGTGGCCACCTTGTCCGCCTCGATCACGTCCGGGAGCATCGACCACGGCAGCACGTGGGCCGCCGCCACACCGAACCCGGTGAGCACCGCGATGGACATCACCGGCCAGCCGGTCCCCAGGGGCACCCGCGCCAGGTTCAGCAGCACCACCGCCCACAGCCCCACGCTCACGGCGTACGCGATGTGCTTCTCCACCCGCCCGGACAGCACCACCACCAGCGGGATCGCCAGCAGAGCCGCCCCCTGGATCGCGGCCAGCATGACGTCCAGCAGCTCCTTGTGGTGCAGGTGGTACTCCACGTAGTAGGGCACCAGCATGCTCAGGGTGGCGATGATCGACCAGGCGGCCAGGAACAGGCCCGCAGTGCGCCGGAACGCACGATTCCGCAGGACGGACCACATGCCCGCCGTCGAGGGCGTGGCGACCTGACGGTCCCGGCCCCGCGTGACCCACAGGGTGATCGCCAGTCCCGGCAGCGCCACCGCCGCCATGATCACCCCCGCCAGGCGCCAGGAACCCCAGCTGGCGTTGGCGATGATCGGGATCCCGGCGGCCACCGCGATGCCGCCGACCATCGACCAGATCATCCGGGCGCCGTTGAGCCGCGTGCGCTCGTCGTAGTCCTCGGTCAGCACGGGGGTGAGGGCGCCGTAGGGCACCACCACGGTGGTGTAGCAGGTGTTGTAGAGGATCAGCAGTACGCCATACCCCACCGCGAGCATGGATCCCTGGAGGGGCAGGCCCCACCAGACGGCGGCGTAGAACAGCAGGAAGGGCAGCGAGCCCCCGGCGATCCAGGCGCGTCGCTGGCCCATCCGCGACCGCGTTCGGTCGCTCAGCCGGCCCACGAGGGGATCGGTGACCGCATCCCAGGCCTTGCCCACCAGCAGGATCCAGCCGGCGGTCTCCGGCGGGATCCCCGCCTGGTCCGTGAGGAATTTGAGCAGAAAGAACATCATCGCCGCGTTGCCGATGGCCAGTGACGCGGCGGCTACACCGTAGCCGTGGCGTGTTCCGAACGACAGCCGGGTGCCGGTCACGCCTCGTCCCTCCGCGAGCGCCGATGTTCGCCGCCGAGCCTACACACCCCGCGGGCCGCCCGTCGACTCCCCGCCCCTCGTTGACGCCCTCGTCGGGTGCGTGGGATCCTTCCCCCATGCCGGCGGACGCGGACCGCTATGTCACACCCGAGAAGCGCGAGTACGAGACGGCGACGACCGACGGGTCCGTCCGTACCGAGGTGATGCCCAGTCTGGCCACCCGCCGCCAGGTGGCCGTCCAGCTCCAGGCCTCGAGTACCGCCCCCGCGGCCCTTCCGCCCCAGGAGGCCCGGGAGCGTCTGAGCTGGGCTGCGCTGCAGGTAGCCATCGCCTACCTGGTCGTCTACGGGCTGTACATCGCCACCTACACCCCGTCGTACCTGTCGCGGGTTCGGCCCGAGCTGGACGTGGTGCGGGACGGCGCCTTCCCCATGGAGCTGCTCTGCGGGGTGTTCACCATCGGCCTGTCGGTGGCGGTGTTCCTGCTGGCGCGGGGCCGGCGGATCCCCTCGGCCCTGGCCGAGGACGCCGGGTTGATCTACTACGTGGCCGTGGCCGCCGGGATCTCCCTGTTCGAGCACTGGGAGCCCCGCCCCGAGGCCTACACGCCCATCAGCATCACCTGGGTCTGCCTCTGGATCACCCTCTACCCGATGATGGTGCCCGCCAGCCGGGGCAAGCTCTTCGTGGCGGCCCTGGCCGCGGCCTGCACCGGTCCCATGGCGATGATCCTGTCGGTGGCGCTGCGTGGCACCGAGCTGCCCTCACCCCAGGTGCTGACCTGGGTCCTGGCGCCCCCCTTCGTGGCCTTCGCCCTGGCCATCTACCCCACCCCCCACATCCACCGGCTGGAGAGTGCCCTGGAGAAGGTGCGCGAGCTGGGGTCGTACAAGCTCACCGAGCTGCTGTCCCGGGGGGGCATGGGCGAGGTCTGGAAGGCCAAGCACCGACTCCTGGCGCGACCGGCGGCCATCAAGCTGATCCGGCCGGACGTGCTGGCGGTGGCCCGGGGTGCCGGGCGGGTGCAGACCCTACGGCGGTTCGAGCGGGAGGCCCGCATCGTGTCGTCGCTGTGCTCGCCGCACACGGTGCAGGTGTACGACTTCGGCGTGACCGAGGACGGCTCGTTCTACACGGTGATGGAGCTCCTCGACGGCCTGGACCTGGAGACCCTGGTTCGTCGTCACGGTCCAATCCCGCCCGAACGGGCGGTCCAGTTCCTGTGCCAGGCCTGCGAGTCGCTGGCCGAGGCCCACGCCCGGCAGCTGATCCACCGGGACGTCAAGCCGGCCAACCTGATCACCTGCCGCTACGGCATGGAGGTGGACTTCCTCAAGGTCCTCGACTTCGGGCTGGTCCACGCCAACCTCCCCGCCGACTCCGGAGACTCGCGGCTGACGGCCGAGGGGCTCGCGGCGGGGACGCCGGCCTACATCTCGCCGGAGCTGGCGCGGGGGGATGAGCACTACGACCACCGGGTCGACGTCTACGGACTGGGATGCGTCGCGTACTGGCTGCTCACCGGCAAGACGCTGTTCCAGGCGGCCAATCCGATGGCCATGCTGATGGCCCAGGTCCAGGAGATCCCCGGCGCCCCCTCCCTCGCCTCCGAGGCGGAGATCCCGGAGGAACTGGACCGCCTGGTCCTCGATTGCCTGGCCAAGAGCCCGGACGACCGCCCCCGGGATGCCCTGGCGCTGCGGGCCCGCCTGGCGGCCATCCCCTTCCCCGACCAGTGGACCGAAGCGCGCGCCCGCCAGTGGTGGGCCGAGCACCACGTGGAGCTGGCGGGGGAGACGCCCCGCTGAACGAGGTCGTGCACCCGCGGGCGCAGATGAGTAATATGCCCGTTCGGGCGAAGGCCCGATCGAGAGCGAGGGTGCAGCCGTGATCGAACGCAATCACTTGAACGGCAAGGTGGCGATGGTGACCCGCGCGTCGCGGGGTGTGGGCCGCGCGGTAGCGCTCAGGCTGGCCCGGGACGGCGCCGACGTCGCCGTGCACCACGAGGACGACGCGGACGGTGCCGCCGCGGTCGCCGGCGAGATCGAGGCCCTGGGGCCGCGAGCCACCGTCGTCCAGGCGGACCTGAGGGACGTGGACGCGATCCGCGGCGCCACCGCCACGGTGGCCGACCTCCATCCGAGCCTGCACGTCCTGGTACACAGCGCCGGTCACGGCGTGTCCGGCCCCCTGACCACCCTGGATTTCGAGGCCTGGCGGGAGACCCTGGACACCAACGTCTCGTCCATGCTGGTGCTGGTCCAGGGGTTGCTCGGCCCGCTGCGCGCCGCCGAGGGCGCGGACGTCATCGCCATCTCCAACGAGGGCAGCGTGAGCTGCTTCTCCGGGTATGGAGCCAGCGGTACCGCCAAGGCCGCGCTGGAGGCCCTGAGTCGCAACCTGGCCTTCGAGCTGGTCCACGACAAGATCCGGGTCAACATCCTCTGCGCGGGCCCGGTCGCAACCCCGGGGAACGAGCGGCTGGGCTACCCGCCGGCCGTGTACGCCTTCGCCGAGGAGAAGTCCCCGCAGGGGCGACTGGCGGGCCCCGACGATCTGGCCGGGACCATCAGCTTCCTCTGCTCCCAGGACGCCGGCTGGATCCTGGGTCAGACCATCACCGTGGACGGCGGTCTGATGCTGGGCGTGGACTTCCGCGACTGGCTCGACTGACCCGCTTCCGATGGGGGCGCACCGCCCCCGGAGTCACTCACCTCACGAGGGGGGCGGGGACTCGTAGCTCCCGTCGGGCAGCCTGATCGGGAGCCCCCACTGGGGATCCGACAGCAACGCGAACACCGCAGGATCGTATTCCTCGACCAGCTCCGCGCTGTACAGGGCCCACTCGTCCGCGATCTCCTCGGGACGGCCCGGGTACTCCTGGGCGCCGAGGACCGAGGTCTGGGCCCAGTAGTGGTACTCGGTCACCTGGTGGGCATGGGGCATGTCCGGCTCGTGGGCCAGCGGATCGTAGTGGCCGGCCTCGATGCAGGCGTCCATGGACGCGGCGAGGGTCGAGTCCGGATGCTCTCCGAAGGTGACGGGGAAGGTCTGGGCGTATCCCCAGGTCGTCACCAGGTGCAGGGTCTCCTCCAAAGTGGCGTCGAAGCGCCCCTCGGCGGCCCCGCCGGGGTGGATCTCGGTCGCGTACAGGTCCTGGACGGCCAGATCGTCGGGCAGATCCGCGTCGAAGAACTCGGCGGCCAGGGCGTCGTCCGGGTCGCCGAACAGCACCATGGCCGCCGACCGGTCGTAGAGATCGCGGTAGACGGCCGGGCTGTCCATCTCCCCGTCCTCGTCGTTGTCGAGGTACTGGGCCAGGACGTGGGCCACGTGGAGCATGTCACCGTCGCAGACGTCCGCGGTGGCGAACACCGCCAGGCCCCGGAAGCCGACGAAACGGTCGAAGACCTCGAAGGCCTCCCCCCGGGCGCCGTCGTAGGGAGCCACCTCCAGGTCTCCCGGGATCTCCTCGGTGCAACCGGCGCACGCCAGGCCCGCCAGGAGCCCCGCTGTCAGCCACCTCGCACCGGCCCGGGCCATGACACCTCCAGTCATCCGCGGGGATTCTAGCCGACGACCGCCGGACCGCCCTCGGTTTTCCTGGACCGACCCCCGATCCGCCGGTCATCATGGCCCGGTCCACCGGGTAGGAGGGACCGGACATGAAACCCATCGTGGCCGACACGGATCTGATCGCCTTCTGTGGCCTGTACTGCGGCGCGTGCAAGCGTCTGCGCCGGGACAAATGCCCCGGGTGCGCCGGGAACGAGAAGGCGAGCTGGTGTGCGGTGCGGACCTGCTGTCTGGAGCACGGCTACCGAAGCTGTGCGGACTGCTCGGAGATGGACGACATCGCCGACTGCGCCAAGCTCAACGGTTTCATGGCCAAGGTCTTCGGGTTCGTCTTCCGCTCCGACCGCAACGCCTGCCTCTCGCGGATCAGCGAGGGGGGCTACGAGGCGTTCGCCGAGCACATGGCGGAGCACGGAATCCAGACGATCCCGCGGTAGGGAGGGAATCCCGCCGATCGCGGTCCGCGAGTGGCGGGTTCAGGAACGCCCGCTGAGCAGGAGCTCGCGCACCCGGCCGCTCACGGGGAGGCGGGTCACGATCCCCTCCAGCAGCTGCACGCCGCGGGCGAAGGCCACCGACGCGAAGCCGTGGGCCAGGACCGCCTCGACGGGCGGCACCTGGAGACTCCAGTAGGTCCAACAGCCGCGGCTGGTACCCCAGTACTCCAGGAAGATGCCCGCCAGGGCGCCGGTCACGAAGAGAACCAGATCCCGGCGGGGCCGCGGGGCGACGAAGGTCACCACCACCATCAGCAGGAGGACCGCGAGGGTCCAGGGATGGGTCAGCGCCGGGCGCATCAGTCGGGTGAACAGCAGGATGAAGACCGGCATCACGAACCAGTACGCCGGGCCCAGCCGGGGCAGCCAGGGGGCGAGGATCCGCACGCCCCGCGCGAAGCGGTCGATGCACAGCGCGGCCACCGGCCATGCCGGGAGGATCCACAGCGGGGGGCGCTCGTCGGTCCAGTAGGTCCACAACAGGGTGTTGGTGCCCCAGCCCTCGATCACCAGGCCTCCGCCGAGGCCGATGAGCACCAGCTTGATGTCGCGGGAGGGCCGCGGGTCCCAGGCCAGGGCGGCGGTCATGGTGACCCAGATGGCGCCCAGCAGGTAGTCCCACCCGGGTTTGACAGTTGCACCCACATGATCCGGGTATCTCCGGAATCCGCCCC